>CALPIT020000051.1 GCA_943323705.2 Streptomyces griseus | reverse complement strand
GGCGGCTACCAATCGCCCGGATGTATTGGATAATGCGTTGTTAAGACCAGGTCGTTTCGACAGACAAATTAGCATCGATCGCCCTGATTTAGTAGGTCGTGAAGCGATTTTCAAAGTGCATTTGATTCCAATCAAAACTTCTCAGAAATTAGATATTCATAAACTCGCCGAACAAACACCAGGTTTTGCAGGTGCTGATATTGCTAACGTATGTAATGAAGCGGCTTTGATTGCAGCTCGTAAAAATAAAGAAGCGGTTGACATGAGTGATTTCCAAGATGCTATCGATAGGGTTATCGGTGGATTGGAAAAGAAAAATAAAATCATCTCTCCGGAAGAAAAAGAAATCATCGCTTATCACGAAGCGGGTCACGCTATTTGTGGTTGGTATCTCGAGCATGCGTATCCGTTACTAAAGGTTACTATTGTGCCAAGAGGTACAGCTGCTTTGGGTTATGCGCAATACACACCGAAAGAACAATACCTGTATAACACAGACCAATTGATTGATCAAATTTGTATGACATTAGGCGGACGTGCGAGTGAAGATATTTTCTTCGGAAAAATCAGCACAGGCGCAAGTAATGATTTACAACAAATCACTAAGATTGCTTACAGCATGGTAACTGTTTATGGTATGAATGATAAAGTGGGCAACATCAGTTATTACGATCCTGCTCAGGAAAATTATTTCACCAAACCTTATAGTGAGGAAACGGGTAAAATGATTGATCATGAAGTACGTAAGCTGATTGACGAAGCGTATATCAAGACCAAAAAATTACTTGAAGAGAAGAGAGGTGATGTTGAAAAATTGGCGAAAGAATTATTGGTAAAAGAAGTTTTGTTTAAGAGCGATGTGGAAGCTTTAATTGGCAAACGTCCTTTTGAAGAGAAAAAAATATTGGATGTAGAAGAAGCGGTTGTAATTGCTGAAACTCCATCTGAGCCTACACCTGCTCCTGAAAATCCTTCAGCAGAAGATAACACAGGTGTTTAAAAAAAATACTGATGGCTAATACAAAAGCTAAAGAAAATATTTTAAAAAAAATAAGGCAGGCACTGAGTAATCCGGTGCCTTTGCCTTTTCCGCAAAGTAATGGTACGCAGTCTGTTTTTAAATCAGAGCAAGAAGATGATGCGATTATTTTTGCAGAATCATTTGCCAAACTTCAGGGCAAGTTTGTGTATTGTCATGATGAAATGGAGTTGATTAAACAATTGAAATTATTGATCACCTCAAAGGGTTGGACGAATATTTTTTGCAGAGAATCTAAATTAATTCCTTTCATTCAAAGTATAGAAATGGAGCCTTATGGCGATTTGGCTTCCTGCGATGCGTCTATCACTGGTTGTGAATATTTGGTAGCGCGAACAGGTACGATTGTGATGAGCAGCGCACAACAAAGTGGCAGAACGACGAGCGTGTATGCGCCTATTCATATTTGCATTGCGTATTCAAGTCAGATGGTTTATGACTTAAAAGAATCATTACAATTTTTAAAAACAAAATATAAAAACAATTTACCTTCTCAGATGACCTTTGCCACGGGACCTAGCAGAACTGCTGATATAGAAAAGACGTTGGTTACAGGCGTTCATGGCCCAAAAGAAGTATATTGTTTCTTGATTGATTCCTGAGTGTTGGGAATGGAATAATAATTTATAACATGGAAACTACATATCATTTATTTGTTTATGGCTCTTTGAGAAGCGGATTTCGCAATCCAGCCTATCAATATATTGCCGATTATTTTTCATTGGTAGGCGAGGCTGTAGTGCGTGGAAAGTTTTTCGACAAAGGAGAGTATCCTGTTGCGATTGCAGCTACAGGCGATTCCTTCATCACAGGAGAATTATATTTGGCTAAAAATAAAGAAGCTTTTGATTGGGCGATTGCACAGCTTGATGATTACGAAGGACTGAATGTAGAGCCGGGAGAAAAGCCTTGGTACACCAGACAAGCAGTAGAAGTGTACATCGATAAACAACCTATAGTTTCCTGGATTTATTGGTACAATGATTCCGTTGAAGGCATGGAAGAAATCATCACCGGTGACATCATGAAATACCTTCAAGAAAAAAACAAACCATAAATTGTTATATGGCGGATAACAAGAAAATATATTTTCTTTCTGATTTTCATCTTGGGGCACCCGATGCCGTTAGTAGTCTTGTTCGTGAAAAGAAAATCATTGCTTTTCTTGATGAGATTAAAAATAAGGCCTCTCGCATTTTTATATTAGGAGATCTTTTTGATTTTTGGTTTGAATATAAAAATGTAGTTCCAAAAGGCTATGTAAGAATTTTAGGTAAACTAGCAGAGATAACAGACAGTGGCGTTCCTATTGATTTTTTTGTGGGCAATCACGACATGTGGATGAAAGATTATTTTCAAAAAGAACTGAACATCAAAGTACATTTCGAACCGGTTGCCTTTCAGCTTCACGATAAGAAATTTTTAATTGGTCATGGCGACGGATTAGGTCCCGGTGATCATGGTTATAAATTCATCAAAAAACTTTTCAGAAACCCTGTTGCTCAAACGGCATTTGGTTTATTGCCTCCGGTAATTGGTATTGGACTCGCCAATTATTTCAGTAGAACAAGCCGTGCCAAAACGGGAAACAGCGATGAGGTTTTTGAAAGTGCAGAAAAAGAATGGCTGGTGAGTTATTGTAAAGATGTTTTGAAAAACGAACATTACGATTATTTTGTTTTCGGACACAGGCATTTGCCGCTGGATATTCAACTCAACGAAAACAGCAAATACATCAACCTAGGTGACTGGATAAAATATTTCAGTTATGCAGAATTGGAAGAACAGCAACTTCAATTAAAATATTATAAGCATTGAGACTTTTGCAAAAATATCTCACCGGATGTATAACGATGATTTTTCTGTCATCAACTGCAATCGCACAGACTGAAAGTCATTTTCAATTCATTAAAAATATACCCGGAAAATACACTGATTTATATGTAGATGCGTTGGAAAAAATTTATGTCATCACTCCTGATTTTCAATTAAAAAAATTGAATAGCGAAGGAATGGTTTTGGCTTTTTTCAATGATGTAAAAAAATATGGAACACCATCTTTTATCGATGTCAGCAATCCGCTTAAAAACCTGATATTTTATAAATCTTATGGCATTGTTGTTACATTAGATAAGTTGCTTACTTTTAGAAACAGCATCAATCTTCGCAGCAAACAATTGTTCAATGTGACTGCTATTGCAACTTCTTATGATAATAATATTTGGCTTTTTGATGGCGTTGCATTGAAAATAAAAAAGCTAGACGATCTCGGCAACACCATTATAGAAGGGCAAGAGCTCACCTTATTTGGCGGCAATATTCCTGAACATGTTGAATTGCTCGCTAATGAAAAACAGTTATTGCTTTACGATGAACAGAAAGGATTTTACTGCTTCGACTGGAATGGTACTTTCAAAGACAATATCATTCCATTTTTAAATTGGAAAAATGTTGGACTTAGTGATAATACTATTTATGGTTTTCGTGCTAATAAACTCTTATCATATGAATGGCAAAGCTTGAATCTAAAAGAATTCGATTTGCCGGAAGGTTTGTCGGATAATTACAAAATGAAAGTAGTCAACAGAAAATTATATGTGTTAACAGAAGATGGCGTTCGCGTCTATGGGATTGATTGAGGTTGTGTAAATAATTGAAAATTAAAAATTAAAAATTTAAAAAGGGAGTGCATTAATTTTTTACTTTTTACCCCGAGGTTTCGGGACAAGCTTTTTAAATTTTGACTTAAATATAAATGCATGAAATTTCCAGATTTCACCATACTCGACAACAATATCAGAATGTTGCTTTTGGTATTTGTTATTATAGCTATTGTAGGTATGTTTAGAAAATGGCTTTCGAAACATATTGCATCAATGCTTTTTATTCCCATTCAGCAAAGGTGGACATCAGTTGAAAAACAACAATTCACCGGATTGATCATAAAGCCATTGGGCAGATTTCTTGCTGTATTAATTTCTATTTTAGCCATAGGCAGGCTTAATTTCCCAACTTCATTTATTTTTAATTTTTATGGTCTTTCTACGGAGATGATTCTTCATGCGGTTGGAAAATGTTTGATACTGATTTACTTCATTTGGGTGGTACAAAGTTTTATTGATTTCATTGCATTGGTTTTGGATATCAATGCGAAGGCCACCAAAGACAAAGGCGACGACCAGCTGATTGTATTCTTCAGAGATTTTGTAAAGGCGATTATTTACATCATAGGTGTTTTGTTTATTTTGAAAATTGGATTCAGAGTTGATGTGGGTGCTTTGCTTACAGGTTTGAGTATCGTAGGTGCTGCACTGGCATTGGCTGCAAAAGAAAGTATAGAAAATTTGATTGCTTCCTTCATCATATTTTTTGACAAGCCTTTTTTTACAGGCGATGTGGTGAAAGTGAATTCCGTTTCAGGAACAGTAGAACATATTGGATTGAGAAGCACCAGAATCAGAACGAATGACCAAACCTTGGTTTCAGTTCCTAACAAACAAATGGTAGATGGTATTGTCGACAACTGGAGCATGCGTTCGAGTAGAAGAGCTGAATTTAAAATTGAAATCAGCAATACCGGAAAGACGTTTAACATAGAGCAGTTTATTGCTACCATTAAATCATTTCTGGAAAATAAAAAACCTGTTGTCACTAAGTACACGGCTTTCATAACTGATTTTAATAAGTCTAGTGTAACCGTAACCGTTGAGTACTTTACCATTCCTTTTGAAATGGATGATTTTTTGGTTGTAAAACAACAGACTGCTATTTGTATAAAAGAAGCTTTGGAAGCGCATCAACTTAAAATGGCAAATCCAACAACAGATATTAATATATTCAATTCAGATTCGGGGAGTGCAGCGCCTGTGTCAAGCAGTATTATTTAATCATCTCTGCAATTTCCATATCCCATTTTCCTGTTTTGCCGTATTCCACTACACGGCCGATTTCTTTGCCACTTTTCATAATGACGATGGTAGGAACATTGGTGATGTTAAATGCATGTGAGAAATTGCCAATGGTCTTTTTATCTCTATCGACACCATAGAAACTGATGGCAGAATCGGGGAAGCCGCTCAATTCTTGTATTTTAAAGAATTTAGGCAATATGTATTGAGTGTCATCACACCAAGTACCACCAAACAATACAAAATGTATTGAATCTTTTGCAGCTGCAAATGCATTTACGATTTTCTGTTCAGGCGTATAACCTGTTTGCCCTGAAGCATACCAGGTAAATGAATTGTCGTTTTGAAGTGTGTACTTATTGATAACACCTTTATAAGCTTTGCCGCCGGTTTGTGGATCAGGTGAAATGCTATACGGCGTTTGTGCGTGAACGGTAGCAGATATAAAAAAAATCAAAAAGACTATAATAAGTTTCATTTTTGTCAATTTAATACAAAATTAAAAATTCATAAAAGGGAACAACGTTTTTTAATTTTGACTTTTGAATTTCACAGGCAAGTTGCTTTAAGTGCTTAGCCAGTAACTTATGAACGAGGAATTTTTTTAAGATGGATTATAAGCCGCCTTTAAGTTCATGTAAAAAGCCGCGAAGGTTTTTAAGTGATTCAATCATTTCAAATTTCTTGTCGGCGTGTTTGCTTTTCTTTAAAAAATCTTTGGCGCCATCGATGGTGTATTTTCTTTCTCTGAGTAAGTGATGAATCAATTTCAGATTTTTAATGTCTTCAGGACGGAACAATCTATCGCCTTTTCCGTTTTTCTTTGGCTTGAGTACATCAAATTCATTTTCCCAGAAACGCAATAATGAGATATTTACTTTAAACATTTCAGAAACAGCACCAATACCATAATATCTTTTTGAAAACAATTCTTCATCATCAGGAATTTCCACTTTTTCAACACTAGCAGCCATGTCGCTCAATTTCATTCTGCCACGTGTAGATTTTTTTTGTTCGGTTTTTGGCTTGATGGTTTGTAATGCTTTTACATCCACTTCAATTGGCTCTTGCGGAACGGCCATTACTTGCTTTGGTGGAACCAGTTTTTTTTCCGGTTTCGGAGCTTCTTGCGGAAAATCAAAGTCAAATGAGGTTTGTTTCAATTGCATGGTATTTATAATGTAAGGAATTACTCTAAAATAAAGAATTTACGCTATAGTTAGTCAAAACTTTTTGCACTTCCTGTGGATGCCAATTTCAATAACCTGTCGTATTGTTCGGCATTCAAATCGTTGTAAAAGAAGTAAACGGGGTCTACTTCCTGACCATTGATATGAACTTCATAGTGGCAATGAGGACCTGTACTTTTACCGGTACTTCCCACCCAGCCGATCACTTCGCCTCTTTTGATGCGTTGGCCTTGTCGGGCTTTTATCCGATACATGTGTCCATATAAGGTTTGATAGCCATAACCATGGTTGATGACGACATGATTACCAAATCCATTTCCTGCATTTCCTGAAACTTTCACAACGCCATTTCCTGTTGCATAAATTGGCGTACCCTGAGGAGCAGTAAAATCAAGTCCTTTGTGCATTTTAGGCGTACCATAAACAGGGTCGATGCGCATGCCATAACCGCTCGCGATTCTATTCAACTGCTTGTTGTTTACGGGCTGAATAGCAGGAATACTGGCTAGTTTTACATCCTGAGTTTTAATCAAACCGGCGATGTTATCATAACTTTTCACCTGAAATGCAACTCTGGCGCTGATATTATTCAGTTGAGAAGCGATATCGGCACCCAATGCAAAATCATCCATTTCTTTTATTTTCTCAATTTCCTTCTGTTGCTCAATGAGTTTGGCACGTGCACTATCTGGAACAGGATTGGCTTCAAATATGGAGCGGTACACTTCATTGTCACGTTTTTCTAACGCAACCATTTGCTGCTGAAGCGATTTTACCTTTTCATTTACTTGATTATAATTATCCTTGAGCAATTCATATTTACGGCGATACTCAATATCCGTAGGCTGTGGGAAGAATTTTAGGTAGAGATAAATCACAATCGCTGAGGCAACGGTCAAACCAGATAAGAAGCCGAAAAGTCGCAACAATTTCACACGCAAAGGCGTAACGAGCTTTTCGTAACGAAGTGTGTGTGTATTGTAGAAGTACTTTATTTTTTTCATTGCCTTCAAATCACGTTAACGATGCAGAAAAACTCAGCGTTAATCATTAAATTGCAGCCCTATAATAAAATGGGGCATTTATATTTAAAAAGTTTACAAATATAACCCCATAAATGACAATAATCAACGCATTCAAACAACTAAAACATGATGACGGCATCGGAAATAAGACAGCATTTTCTTGATTTTTTCAAGTCTAAAGGACACTTAATCGTTCCCTCTGCACCCATTGTAGTAAAAAATGATCCTACGTTATTGTTTACCAATGCCGGCATGAACCAGTTTAAAGATTATTTTCTGGGTAATAAAAAAGCACCTTCAACCCGAATCGCAGATACTCAAAAATGTCTTCGTGTTAGTGGTAAACATAATGATCTAGAAGAAGTAGGCGTTGATACTTACCACCACACGATGTTTGAAATGCTTGGCAATTGGAGCTTTGGAGATTATTTTAAAACAGAAGCCATTGCATGGAGTTGGGAACTACTGACAGAAGTGTACAAACTAGATAAAGACAGATTATATGTTACCGTTTTTGAAGGCGACGTAAAAGAAAATATTCCATCATCAAATATTGCACTTGCAGAATGGAAAAAAATTATCGCTGACGACAGAATCATTTACGGAAATAAAAAAGATAACTTTTGGGAAATGGGCGATACCGGTCCATGCGGCCCATGTTCTGAAATACATGTGGATTGCCGCTCTGATGAAGAAAGAGCAAAGGTTCCTGGAAGAGATTTGGTAAACAAAGATCATCCACAGGTAATTGAAATCTGGAACAACGTATTCATTCAGTATAACAGAAAAAAAGACGGAACGTTGGAACCGCTTCCTGAAAAGCATGTAGATACCGGTATGGGTTTTGAGAGACTGGTGCGGGTTTTACAAAACAAACAAAGCAATTACGATACGGATGTTTTTTCAGGCACCATAAAAGCTGTTGAAAAAATAACAGGAAAAACATATCAAGCAAAAGACGATAAAGAAAGCGTTGCTTTCAGGGTTTTGTCGGATCATATCAGAGCGATTTCATTTACCATTGCCGATGGACAATTGCCTTCGAATACGGGTGCCGGTTATGTAATCAGAAGAATATTAAGAAGAGCGGTTCGTTACTATTATTCTTATCTCGATTACAAACAACCTTTATTGTTTCAATTGTTGCCTATTATCGCCAAACAATTTGAAAACGTATTTCCTGAATTGATACAACAACAGGATTTTGTTGGAAAAGTAATAAAAGAAGAAGAAGAAGCTTTTTTAAGAACATTAGATAAAGGCTTGAAAAAAATTGATACGGTTATTGCACAATCTAAATCTGCTAGTAACCAAATCAGCGGTGCCGATGCTTTTGAGTTATTAGATACTTTCGGATTTCCTATCGACTTGACTATTTTGATTGCACATGAAAATAATTTAACAGTAGATGAGGCTGGTTTTGAAAAAGAAATGAAAGTACAAAAAGACAGAAGTCGTGCTGCTACTGCATTAGACACCGAAGACTGGCAGATTGTAAATGAAGGCAACAGCAAAGGATTTGTGGGTTATGATAATCTAGAAGTTGAAACGAAAATTTTAAGATATAGAAAAGTAAAAGGCAAAGGGAAAGAGTTGTTTCAAATCGTTTTAGAAACAACACCATTTTATGCAGAAAGTGGCGGACAGGTTGGAGATTCAGGAATACTAACGGTGAATAATAGCCGAATTGAAATTATAGACACCAAAAAAGAAAACGACCTCATCATTCAATTTGCAGAAAACATTCCTGCAGACATGAATGGAAATGCAGCAGCTAAAGTTGATGCCGAAAGAAGAAAGCACATTACCGTTCATCATAGTGTTACACATTTGATGCATTCCGCTTTACGTAACGTTTTAGGTGCACATGTGGCTCAAAAAGGCAGTATGGTAAGTGAAGAACATTTACGTTTTGATTTCTCACATTTCGCAAAAATGACTGACGAAGAAATCACTAAGGTTGAAAAAATCGTAAATGAAAAAATAAGAGAGAATGTACCTGTAGTGATAAAATCAATGACCAAAGACGAAGCGATTGCCATGGGCGCTACGGCTTTATTTGGTGAAAAATATGGAGACGTGGTTCGTGTAGTTGTAATGGATCCGAATTATTCAATTGAATTGTGTGGTGGTACACATGTTGGCTACACAGGAGAAATTGGTTATTTCAAAATCAAGAGTGAAAGCGCTGTTGCAGCCGGTGTTCGACGCATTGAAGCCGTTTCAGGAAATGCAGCAGAAAATATGCTGAATGACATGGTGGCACAACTTACCTTGGTAAAAGAACAATTGAAACATCCAAAAGACTTGCAGAAAGCCATTGAAAATTTGATGGCAGAAAACAACTCTTTATCAAAAAGAATAGAATCATTGGAAGCGCGTCAGTTGGTGGGCATTAGAAATGAATTGCTACAAAAAGATGCCATCATTGAAAATGTAAGTTTCATTGGAGAGGTGGTTGAAGTGCCAAGTGCTGATGCACTGAAAAAACTTTGTCTTGATGTAAAACATCATTTGCATGACCATCTTGTTGTATTATGCAGTAACATCGGCGGTAAAGCTTATGTGGCTGTAGGTATCAGCGAAACAGTAATAGCTGCCAAAAATCTGGATGCGAATAAAATTATCAAAGAAACTGTTGGGCCTTTAATCAATGGCGGTGGCGGTGGACAAAAAACATTGGCTACATCGGGCGGACAGGAAGTGGGGAGTTTTGGGAAAGTGATTGAGGCGGTGAGAGGATTGGTGGGGTAGATGCTGGATGCTGGATACTAGATGCTGGATACTAGATACTAGATGCTGGATAAGATTATCGACTTTCTTAGCAATGTCTCCTGAAAGGGACGTTGCGTAATTGGATGTAAATAAATCATGGAGGAGGAATTGGGTATTTGGGATTGGGGTTTAATTTTTCAGCAATGTCTCCTGAAAGGGACGTTGCGTAATTTGATGAGAATTAACTGACGATGAGGGATTAGGAATTGGGGATTGGGATTTGTGACGAAAAACAATTCACCCTTCGTGTAACAGAATCTTTGTGGCGTTTTTACCGCAGAGAAAAGAGGAAATGAGTTTGACGCAGAGATTTGATAGTAGAGTGGGAATTAGGAATTTGGAGTTATGGCGAAAGTATAATTCACCCTTTGTGTAACTTAGTGTCTTTGTGCCTTGTGGCGATTTTTATAAATAAATACAACAACAAAATCTTTCAATGAAAAAACAATTATTCTTTTTAATCCTTGCCATCAGTATCATTACAAGCTCATGTAAAAAAGATAATGCAGCGGATACTATTCAAACCCTCAAAATTGGAGGTTTATTTTCGTTGACAGGCAATTGGTCTTCTTTAGGTATTCCTTCGCAGGAAGCCATGAAACTGGGATTGATTGATGTGAATGCCTATCTCGAAGAAAAAGGTTCTAATATTCGTTTTTCAACTGTTGTTTATGACACCGAATTAGATACTACACTAGCTAAAAATTTAATCACAAGAGCTTTTACCACTCAAAATGTAAAATACATTATTGGTCCTCAATCAAGTGCTGAAGTTGGGGCTATTCTTCCATATGCAAATGCTAATAATATTTTAGTGGTTAGTCAGGGAAGTACCGCTTCAAGTTTGGCTATTCCTAATGATGCCGTGTTTCGTTTTTGTCCGGGTGATGCTGTTGAAGGAAGAGCTATGGCACAAACCATGTATGCTCAGGGTAAACAAGCCATCATTACTTTATCGAGAGATGATGCCGGCAATCGTGGACTTCAACAATCAGTTGGATCTGCTTTTACCACACTTGGTGGCCAGGTTACTGCCATCGCTCCATATCCAACTACCGGCAACGACTATGCGAATTTGCTGACACAGTTAAGAACTTCCCTTCAACAATACACTGCTACTTACGGAGCCAATCAAGTGGGTGTATATCTGGCTTCATTTGATGAGTGTAAAGATATTTTTCAATCAGCAATTACCGATCCCATTTTTTCATCTGTAAATTGGTATGGTGGAGATGGAATTGTATTGAGTTCAGTTTTACTCACCAGCAATGCAGCTGCACAATTTGCTGCAACTACAAATTTCTTTGCACCAAATTTCGGATTGCCGTTAACACCAAATCCAAAACTGGCTGCTATTCAAACTGCAATCAGAACCAACACAGGCTATGAGCCGGATGCCTATACTTTTGCTGTTTATGATGCCATGTGGGTAATTGCCAAAACCGTAACTTCTTATTCAAATGTGACTTCAAATTTTACTAAGTTAAAAACTGATTTTGCAAGTGAAGCCAACCAGCATTATGGAATAACGGGTCCAACTGTATTGAATGCCAATGGCGACAGAGGTTCAGGCTCTTTTGATTATTATGGAGTTGTAAATGAAAACGGCGTTTATAAATGGAAACTGGTGGGAAAATCATTGTAATTTAAAATGCAATTCAAATGTTTTCTGTAGTCATTCCTCTATACAATAAAGCGCACACCATTGTAAACACCATTCAAACGGTGATGAATCAAACTTACTCTGATTTTGAAGTGGTGGTGGTAAATGATGGCTCTACAGATAACAGTGTAGAAGTGATTCAACAGCATTTTTCAGATTCAAGAATTCGTATTGTCAATCAGCAAAATCAAGGAGTAAGTGCAGCTCGTAATAAAGGTGTAGAATCTTCTAAAAATGAATTAATCGCATTTTTGGATGGAGATGATGAATTATTGCCTGAGTTTTTGAGTAAAATGAATGAATCGGTTGAACAGTTTCCTGAAGCTGGTATGTATTGTTGTGCTGGATTATTAAGGTACCCCGATGGAACCCATTGCTTAAGAGCTTCAAAAAAATATGGCTGTTCCATTCAGTTGATTAACTATTTCGAAAATCCATATTTCTTCACCAATTCAAGTTCAACTGTCATCCGAAAATCCGCTTTTTATAAAACTGCCGGCTTTCCTGTTGGAATGAAAATTAATGAAGACTTGGTTTTTTTCTGCTCATTGGCATTTGTAGTTCCTGTGGCTTATTGTCCATTACCACTTAGCGTTTATCTTAAAGAAATAGAAGGCCATGCTTCTGTTGCTAACCCTAAAATGCACGAGTACATTGTCAGTCGCGTCAATCAAATTTATTACAATTGGGAAAAAACAGGAAAGCAAAACAACATGTTTCTAGTATTCACTCGCTATGAACTGAGAAACGAAATCTTGACTTACTTAAAAGTGAAGGATTTTAATAAAGTTGGTTATATTTTAAATCATCTTGACAAAAATCTACTCCAATATTTCCCATTGTTGGAGTTGTTTGCTTACAAAATCAAATGGCTACGCATTCCCGCAATCATGCATATCTACATTACCAAATTGATTTGGAAATCAGGAGGTTATCCGATTATACAGTATAAGAAAATATCAAACAGGAGTTAGGAGTTAGAAATTGGGGATTAGGAATTAGTGCAGAAATTTTTACACAAAGTCAATATTTTTTATTTTACAAATGAACAATTTCTCCTTTGGGAGAATAAGAGGTATCGCCACGAATTCACGAATTTTTCCTCCGTGGATTTTAAAGACAAAGCAATTGAATGAAGCTAGTCCCCAATTCCTAATCCCCCAATCCTAACACCCCCTTATCCTATAATCTCTTCCGCATGAACCTTCGCCTTAGGCTTCTCAATGATTCTTTCAATCACACCTTTTTCATCAATCACAAAAGTTGTTCTAATCAAGCCCATGTATTTTTTGC
>CALPIT020000050.1 GCA_943323705.2 Streptomyces griseus | reverse complement strand
GATCCATTTAAAGATACTTCAGGTCCTTCAATGAACATTTTAATTAAACTGATGAGTATTGTTTCTTTGGTGATAGCTCCCACTCTTGCAGGCATGAAATCCAATTGCCCTGATGACTGCAACAAACCTGAGTGTCATAAAGAAACAACTATTAAAAAAACAAACATAGAAACAAAAAACACCGTTTCTCTAGTTAAATAGATTTATTTTTTTACATAATTTTATTTTAAAATAAGAAATTATTTATAAATAAAAAATGGAAAAAACATATCTGAAGTTTCAAGTAATACGCTACAAATCTTTGGTTTGTAGCGTTTTTTTTTTACTTTTGATTTCCGAATTCAGATTGCCTTACCGAAGACTATAACCAAAACGTACTTATATTAAAATTAGACTGACCATACTATTTTTATGGACACATTTTCTTGCGGTTGCACAAACTGCAAACTTTAGCTATTCACCTACCGGAAATTCTTTCTGCTCTCCTGCAACGATTAACTTTACAAGTCAAACTTCCCCAAGACCAGTTGGTTATTTATGGAATTTTGGTAATGGACAAAAAAGCAATCGAGCAAATCCAAGAATCGTTTTCAATGCAGGTACTTACCGTGTTAAATTAACTGTTGTTTATGAAAAAGCTACAGCCTCGATAACAAAGGAAATCATCATAAAACCTACAGGAGTTGTTACATTAACAAGTGATAAAGAAAAGCTTTGTAACCCCGGAATCGTTCAGTTCACCGCTGGCACCAATTCTACTGCAAATAATTTTCAATGGAATTTTGGAGATAACACACCTATACAAAATACGACAACACCTCAACTAACTCATAATTTCAATGCAACAGGAGATTTTACAACTTCAGTTACGATGAGTAATGCAAGTGGTTGCGAATCTAAAGCCACACTCGTCATCCGAATCAATAAACCGGTATTATCTGCTGCCTATACAATGGCTGATGGTTGTGTTCCTGCCACCAATGAATTTAATGCCGTTGTATCAGTGATTAACAATAGTCCGGTTGCCAATTACAACTGGAATTTTGGAGATGGCAATATCACGTCAACTAGTCAACCCACTATTACTCACATTTATGGACAAGCAGGCACTTATCTACCTACGCTTTCCATCACTACGATTGAAGGATGTACCGCATCATTCGATTTTGATGCCGTAAAATATGGAACACCGCCTTCGAATCTAATGGCTTATTCCGATATGCAAAATTTTTGTGGTTCAGAACAAGTTAATTTCATTGCCCGAGCAGACAATGCCGACGAATACAACTGGATGTTTGGAAACAATAATGCAATTGCTATAACCGACACCTTTACAACTCACAAATTTTCTTCATTGGGATTGAAAACAATTAAAGTCACCTCAAAACAAAACAATTGTCCAGGTGATACCATTTCATTACAGGTAAATGTAATTGGTACTATTGCAAAGTTCAATTATCAAAACTCTTGTGATGATAAGAAGACTTTTCAATTTAACAATACTAGTGCAGGTAGAAGACTTACATTCAACTGGGATTTTGGCGAAGGCACTACAAGTAACTTGCCCAATCCGATCAATACCTTTCCAAGAAGAGGTGCATTTACCACCGTTCTTAAAGTAGCTGACACCAATTCAGGTTGTGTTGACTCAGCAAAAGTAATCATATATACTGCCAACCCTTTTCTACTCAATTCTGCAAGATCGATTTGTATTAATAGTAATACCATTTTTAGAATTATCAATAATTATCCAAATCCGAACACCTCAAATACATGGTATCTGATGAACAATCTTGTTGGACCTAACACAGATTCCTTGCAAAATGTATTGGCCTCAACATTGGGTAATTATAATAATTATGTTGTAATTGAAAATGGAAATTCTTACTGTGCCGACACTTTGTTTCTTGCTCATCAGATTTTAGTAAAAGGCCCCGATGTTAATTTTACAGCAGAAAATAACAACTGTCTAAATCAACCGGTAAGGATCAATAACTTATCCAGTTCATATTTACCCGGAGACGTAATTACCAGTTTCGTCTGGAATTTTGGTGATTCTTCCTCATTGGTAAATTCAATTCAACCTCGAAATTATAGTTATCAAAAAGAAGGGAATTATACCATTTCACTAACAGCTATCGACAACAATGGCTGCAAGGATACCCTTACAAAAAACATTGATGTAAGGCCTATGCCATTTATTTGGATTATGCCAAGAGATATGATTTATTGTTCAGGAAATACAGATACGCTGATTGGATATACAAGTGACAATATTCTTTGGCGTACAACCATACCCATTCAAGGATTATGCAGCAATTGCGACACTAGTTTTATTACCGCAACTCGCAGTGCAGGTATTTATGCCACTGTAAAGAACAGTTTCAATTGTATGTCTACTGACAGTATTTTCATCAAAGTGTTTGAGCCTTTTTCTGCAGCTGCTCATTCCGATAATTTTTACTTTTGCGAGAAAGAACGAATCACATTGCAAGTAGACCCTCCAAATAAGAAAGTAATTTGGTCTCCTACTTTAGAACTTGATAATCCTACAAGCTATTCACCCGTTGTAACCGCTTCAGCCTCGAGAATGTATACAGCCAACCTTACGGATTCTGCTGGTTGTTTCAGTAGCACAAAAGAAATCACTGTAACATTGAAATCAAACCCTGAAGTTGATTTGGCTCCTACGCTTTTCCTTCCCTACAACGCTAATTACACCATTACTCCAACTTACAGTAATAATATTGCAAGTGTAGTTTGGAGCCCTGCTGATGGATTAAATTGCACAACATGTATGTTTCCTCAAACTTCCATAGATGATACAAAAACATACAATGTGAAGGTAACAACCGATAGTGGTTGTGTAATCACTAAAACCATAACACTTGTTGTGGAATGTAACAATGCGTATCTTTTAATGCCTAGTGCATTTACCCCAAATAACGATGGTACCAACGATATATATTTCCCTTTATCCTCTGGTATCAAACACATTAAGCGATTTGCAATTTTCAATAGGGCCAGCCAATTAATTTACGAAAGAAAAAATTTTGCACCCAATGAAAGACCTTTTGGGTGGAACGGTAAATTTAAAAACACAGACCAATCCATGGGGACTTATATTTACATAATAGAGGCTGAATGCGATTTGGGTCAAACTACATTTAAAAAAGGGAGCTTCGTCCTCATCAGATAAGTTTTGCAAAGAAACTTTTGAAATCACATTTTTATAACAATTACTTTTATAAATTGCATACGAATAAAATCGTATTATGCTAAAAGATAAAGCTATAAAACCAACTGAAAGTGAATTGGAAATCCTCTCGGTATTATGGGATTTGAAAAAAGCTTCAGTAAGAATGGTTCATGAAAAACTCTGTCTACACAAAGATTCCGGCTACACTACCACTTTGAAATTGATGCAAATCATGCATGAGAAAAAGCTGGTTACAAGAGATGATTCGAGCAAAACTCATATTTACGAACCTGCCGTATCAAAAGAAAGCACACAAAATCAATTCCTTCACAGAATGATAGACAATCTTTTCAGTGGTTCTTCTACCGAATTGGTTTTACAAGCTCTTGGCCATCAAAATGCGAGTCAGGAAGAGTTATTAAAAATTGAAGCATTAATCAAAACGCTTAAGTCAAAACAGTAAGCATGAATTTGTTTTCAACCGCTATATTACTTACTTTATTTCATAGTCTTTGGCAATCGCTATTGATTTCGATTTATATTTATTTTGATAGCATCCTATATAAAAATCAATCTCCTGATACAAAAACACAAAAATTATTTTTACTGTTAGGTATTCAGTTTTTCATTTCATTCATAACTTTTTTCATTATTTACTACGCAAGCGAACAGTCTAATTATGGTGTTTCGTTGCTGCATCATATTTTCTCTGTAAATAATTTCATACCGACTATAGCTCCATATTTGACACTTGTTTATTTCGTCGTTTTGGTTACAAAATCCTCAATCACTTTGCTGAACTGGATGAAGCTCAAGCAGCAATTGAAGAGCAATATGATTAAGGCGAATATTGATATCAAACTTTTTACCCTTCAAAAATCTTTTGAATTAGGCATTAAAAGGAAAATAAAAATTTGGTATTCAAATCATATTAGTAGCCCGGTTACATTTGGTTATTTCAAACCTGTTATTTTATTACCATTGGCATTAATGAGTAAATTGTCTGTTGCAGAAACCGAAGCATTGATTCTTCATGAGTTAACGCACATTAAAAACAATGATTTTCTTTTCAATTGGTTTCTAATCATAAATGAACATCTTTTCTTCTTCAATCCTTTCATTAATAAAATCTGTACTCAAATCAGATGGGAAAGAGAATTAAGATGTGATTTACAGGTGTTGCATTATAACTACGATGAAGTCACTTATGCTGAATCACTTTTCAAAGCTGCGAATCCTGTGCAATCCAATATATCAGGCATTTTTATGGCTGCGGTATCAGGGAAATTTTCACTGCTAAAACGAATTGAATTTTTCACTTCCTATAAGCAGATTAAAAGCAAGCCATCGCGTATTCAGCAAACTACATTTTCAATTACCATGCTAGCGTTAGTGCTTATGTTTACAGCTTCCATTTATTTTAATGTAACTTCTCGTTCAAATAAATTGCAAAGTTTTTCAACTCAAATTTCAACTACAAAAATCAACCCACTCGTTTCTAGTAAAAAAAATCTAGTAATTAGAAAAGAAATCAATACCGCAAATAATGCAGCAATAAAAGCAACACCTGTAAAAGATAAGATTAAAGCCATTAAATTTCTTATAGAACATCAAGAATTACCCTTAACAAAAAATAGCGTCCAAAACGATATCAATATTGATTTGCAAAAAGAAAATGAAGCGGTTTCATTTATTAGCCGAAAAGAGGTAAACCCTAAAAACGAAAAGCAGATCATTGTAAAAGACGAAAACGCAGCAACCGGAGAAGTAGTTACAAAATCATATCAACTCATCAAACGTAACGGAATTTGGGAGTCAACATTGCTATGGGTTATCACAGAAAAGCCCAGCGATTTGAACTTGAACAAATCAGGCAATTCGGAGCATCCAGTTCAGTAATTAGTAATAACATTCTTTAATTGGGATTGGGTAATTAGGGATTGAGGAATTGGGGATTGGGGATTAGGAATTGGGGATTAGGGATTGGGAATTAGGAGTTGGGGATTAGGGATTGGGAATTAGGAGTTGGTGGCAAGAGAAATAGCTGAAAAGTAGCGGTTACCTCTTTTTTAAACTAACGTTTTGAACCAATTGAACTCCTGCCTGCCGGCAGGCAGGTATCAAACCTTTTAAACCAATCCCTAGAATACGCAACGTCCCTTTCAGGAGACATTGCTGAGAAATCGAGAATCTAGCCTATCCAGCTTTATCCAGCCTATCCAGCTTCCCCTACCACACATTCTTCGGACAGCTATCTCCATATTTATTTCCAAAAATGAAGCCTATCATGATTTCGTGAGTGTTGCCTGTGTAATTTTTTAAGCGACTGGTTGTAGAAACTTCGTAGGAATAAGTGGCGTTGATGGTATTTGAAATATTAAGTCCGAGAAATGCCGCATACCCAGAAATGAAATCAGAGAACCTGTAACTAGCGCCAGACCATAATAAATCTTTGTATTGCAATTTTAAATTAACATGACCACCAGATAATTGTGGTTTCCAATATTGGTACATTATCGATGGCAGCAAATTAAATTCATCATTTAGATTAAAACGATAGCCTGCTGTTACGAAGTAGTTTGGCGTGTAATAGACACCGTAACGATCGTTTTTCACAAAGCTGTTTTTGCCGGGAATAATATTTAGAACAGACACCCCTACAAAATAATGTTTGGAATACAACCACAATCCCGCACCCAATTCAGGTTTGATTTTTGAAAGTTCATTACTAGCGTATCCAATGGCGGGATCGTTGGGATCAAGATTTCCGAAATAAATCTTAGACCTGTCGAGATTTACACTTGACATGCCCAAATTAATACCGGCAGAAAGTGTCGTTCTTGTTGTTAATGGTTGATGATAGGCGTAGCTTCCATAAATAGACCAGCGATTGATATAACCAGCCTTGTCATTCATGATGGTTAATCCCATTCCATGATGTGCAGGAGGAGCTGTATATTGAGCCCAGTAATCTTTTCCCCTTGGATTTTCACCTTGCATTTCAAATGAAGTAGGAGAAGAAGTTCGGGTATCCGCTTTACCTAAAGCACCTTGAATGGTTACATATGAAGTAACAGGTGCACCGGAAATTCCTGTCCATTGGTTCCTGAAACTTACTCTGGCATCTGTATAATTCTCAATACCAGCAATTGCTGGATTTAATATAAAGTTATTAAGTATGTATTGCGTATATGATGGCTTTGCCTGTGCTTTAGCTTCAACAGAAAAGAACACCATTATTATAATTGTATAAAAAAACTTCATTGTTAATTGCGTTTCAACTACCTCGCTACATTATTTAATAATCGTTACATAACCAGTAACAGGCGCTCTCCCGCTTTCTGGTTCAATGATATAATAATAAGTATCTACAGGCAATGGCTTACCGGATTTGGTTCCATCCCATGGTTTCAAATATCCTGCTGATTCAAATACCAACTGTCCGGTTCTTGTGAAAATCTGAATCTTAGCTTTGGGATAATCTTTTAAATATTGTATGTCCCAAGTATCATTGATACCATCTTTATTCGGCGAAAAAGTATTCGGTATCAGAGGCATTTTCAACACGACAATACGAACCTGATCTAAAGTTGGACAACCGCCTATACCAGTAACCGTTAGTGTGTATGTAATATCATCAATTGGAGTACAAATCGGATTCAACACCGTGGTATTGTTCAAATAAGTATTACTTGTCCAAATGTAATTTAAATTAGTTCCTGTAGCCGTTGCTTGTAAAGGCGCTCCCGAACCTTCCAAAATTTGTAAGTCAGGACCCGCACTGGCAACCGGGTAAGGATATACATTGAAAGGTTTGTTCATGGTGTCACTCACACAACCAAAACTGTTCGTTATATAATGCATCACATTAAATAAACCAATAGTGTTGTAAGTGTGTGAAGCCTGTTGAGCAATTGAGCTTGAGCCATCACCGAAATTCCAATACCATTGAATTACAGTGCCATCCAACGGATTGCTGATATCATTCATTTTTACATTATCGCCAATACAAACGCTAGGTTTGGTAAAATTAAAATCTGCAATTGGCTGAGGGTGTATGGTATTCACAATGATTGTAGTATCGTCTACACAAAATGCGCCACTGGTTACTCTAAGTTTTACACTGTAAGGGCCTGTGGTATTATAAATATGCGATGGATCCATAGCAACAGAAGCATTCAAAGCACCGGAACCAGCATCTCCAAAATTCCATAGATAAGAGAACGTATTTTGAGTACCGTTTGCGATATAGGAGTTGTTATTAAATTGAATTCTTGCATTTGGTAGACAAGCTGTATCGGTAAATCTGAAGCTAGCTACAGGCTGAGGATTGATGAGTAACTCTTTAGTTCTTTGTAAACTGTTACAACCATTATTGGTCGTTACAATCAATTGAACGTTATAAATACCTGCAGTTGCGAAAGTATGACTGAAATTACTATTTACGTTTCTGATTAATACAGGTGTTGCATCATTGAAATTCCAAGTCCAAGTTGTTAACGAACCTACAGGAGCAGATGAAGTATCGGTAAATGTAATGGCACGACCTTCACAAAACGGTGATATATATCCGAAGTTCGCAACAGGTGGAACAAGGATTTTAATATTTTTATCGGCAGAATCCGAACAACCTCTGTTAGAAGTAAATACATAGTGAAGGGTAAATGTACCATCACCAGTAAGTGCTGGATTAAAAATACCGGCAGTTGATATACCAGGTCCACTAAATGCAAATGTACCCGGTACGCCTCCTATTTCACTGGCTTGTGTAATC
Organism: Streptomyces griseus; assembly: GCA_943323705.2. Classification (GTDB taxonomy): domain Bacteria; phylum Bacteroidota; class Bacteroidia; order Chitinophagales; family Chitinophagaceae; genus Ferruginibacter. Next base: position 4,926 of record CALPIT020000050.1, on the reverse strand, counting down.
TGAAATGGTGAAATGTAACGACAAGTGTCAGGTATTACATTGAACTGAACTTTTGGTGCAGCATTAATAGTTATATCCTGAAAAATATCATTGATACAAGTTTCACCAGAATAAGCCCTGAATCTGATTTTATAAGTTTGGGTAAGCGGATTCTGGAAATTATTATAAAGATGAGCGTAAATTTTATTTGGAAAAGGTAAGTCGTCTGTTTCAAAAACTGTTGGATTACCCAATACATCCCAATAAATTTGAACTTTTACAACAGAGCCAACATTCACAGTTGAAGTATTCTTTATCCTCACCGAATCATTGGCACAAAGTCGTGTTGGGTTAAGCACTTGAAAGCCTGCCACAGGAATATCTCCATTTACAAAGAATGATTGTACGATCGTATCAACACAACCCGAATTAGTAGTAACAATTAATCTTACATTTTTTGTTCCTATGGTGCTATAACTATGTCGTGGATTTTGTAATGTAGAAGTATTTAATGCCCCACTTATAGGATCACTGAAATCCCAAAGCCAATTGGTAATAGTACCTCCGGCAACAGAACTTGTATCCGTAAACTGTGCATAAGTATCAGACAAACACACTTCAGGATTGATAAACCCAACTACAGGCAATGGATTAATCGTAACAGGTATGGTAATCTCAGGACTAAAACAATCATTACTTGTTTTGATATACAATTTCACTTGATAAGTGCCAGGCAAAGCAAAATTATGAATTGGGTTTTGAGTGGTTTCAATAGGTGTTGCGTCTCCAAAATTCCAATGCCATTCTGCAATCGTTCCTGAGTAAGGAATAGATAAGTCATTAAACTGAATTGTTCTTTCAGGACAAGCAGGAGGATTGAAACTGAAATTTGCCAATGGCTCACGGTAAACAGTAATCGTAACAACTCCATTTTGATTTTGGATACATTGAGTACTGCTTGCATCCTGAACACTGATTAATTGATAATTATAAACACCTGCAACTGAGGTCGGCGCTGTTACCAAAACGCTATTACCAGATGTTGTTGTAACTGTAAGGCTTGGTCCACCATTTATATTGTATGTAAATGTATAAGGAGCATTTCCATTGGCTCCTGTAAATTCAATATCGGGAGCAGATGCATTTAAACACAATGCTGTTGTACCGCTAATGGTAGCTGTTGGTAAAGGATTAACCGTAATCACCACCGTACCTGTTTGAGTTTGTGCACAAGCTGTTGAAGAACCATCTACCACATTTAATAATGTATATGTAAAAGTTCCTACTGTATTTGTAGGAGCATTAATGGTAGCTATATTACCAGTAGAAACAATAGTTTGAGTTGGTCCATTATTTAATTTGTAAGAAAAAGTATAGGGAGCTGTTGCGCCTCCGCCTGTAAAGGTAATTACAGGAGAAGTTGCATTTTGACAAACAGCAGTAGTTCCGGAGATTGTTGCTGTTGGTAATGGATTTACAGTAATTACAGAAGGCGTTACATTTTGTAATTGCAAACAAGCTGCACCTTGAATACTGTTGAGGGTGTAATTGTATATTCCAGGTGTTGAAGTAGGTGCTGTAACCGTTGCCGTACTGGTTGTAGAAGTTAGCGTTTGTGCAGTCCCACTATTAATTGTGTAATTGAATACGAAAGGGGAAGAACCTGATGTTGCATTGAAGGTAATAGTTGGAGCGGTTGAATTTGCACATACAGCAGTTGTGCCTGTAACCGTTCCGTAAGACAATGGATAAACCGTTACGCTTACAGTAGTATCACTTAAACAACCAACATTGGTAACCAAGGAGAAATTGACATTATAAGTTCCAGGTGTTGTAAATAAATGTGAGGGATTATGCACTGTAGAAGTATTACCATCACCGAAATCCCAATTCCAGATGTAAGAAAAAGTATTATTTTGGTAATTGGTTGTATCAGTAAATAAAACGGGATCATTAACACAACCATTGTTGGCCCAAGCAAATTTTACTTTTGCAGGATTGTATACAAATAAGTCGTAATCAGCTGAGAAAAAGTTACCGCAACCTTCTACAGAATTTGTACCACCACTGATACTAATCTGATAAGAACTTGAATCTAAAGAAGGATTATTAACATTGAAATAATAAAAAGTTGGCAGGCTGTAACACCAGTATTGTTGAGAGCCTTCCATGTAAACAGAATCAAAGATGGTAGTGGGGTCGCTGATACTGACATTAGTATTGGGTGTTTGATATGGTGAATTGTTGAAATCGATATTCAGAGAGGTAGGTTGGAAAGGGAATGTGAGTGTCAAGTAAGCATTCGTACCAGAACAAGCTACAGTAGAACCAGAAATATTAAGTGGGTTATAGGCTCTGATGGGAACGAAAGGCTTAATGTTGGTACCAGCATTGTAACCATATGATTCAGCAGCTCCAAAACCATAAGCAATCGCATTAAAGCCAGAATCAGATTCTATGGTATGAACACCTGAAAATGTAAGTTGAGTGCTTAAGTAAGAATATGCAGGATCCTGAGGATGTACAGTAAACAATGCAGGGCTGACTGCAACCCCATCTAATGTAAATGAGCTGATAGCGGTACCTCCATTTGGAATGACAACATTATAATAATGTTCGTTAATATTGAAATTTGGTGTTGCATTCCATAATACCCTTGAAATGTTTTGTTCTACTGGGCTGAGATAAATCACTTCGGGATCACCGGGGTTAGTGTTAGAATTGGGGTTTCCACAAGCTCCCTGAGTTGCGATGTATTGAGCAACAGTTATTGGGAGATCTGATTCGATTTTCATCGGCAAGGATGTAGCAGGTACCTCGTAATAAAAATTATTTACTAACGGATAAGTAATTGGAGCTCCATTTAATGTAACTGCAGCTGTTGGGTCTAAAACACAAATCCTGAAAACATTATTAATAAGACTACTGGTTGGCACAGTTAGAAATTTCTTCCCCCAAGCATCTTTTGGAAAGGCCTGAACCATATAGTTATCAGCTGAGGAAGTATTTGCACTGCAAGTGATACTTAATTTGCCGCTTCCTGAGTACACAGCAATTCTTTTGCAAGCATTATTTCCTGAAGCTATACTTTTTATTTTTGAACCAGTTAAATCTACACCAGTATAGGTACCGCCACCGCCACCACCACCACCACCGCCGGTAAGTTCTCCCATGAGATTATATACCTGTCCTTGCGTCATCGTAACGGTAAACGGTACACCCGCAGGATGATTAATAGTATTAGCTGAAGGCGTAATTTCTACAGTTGTTGTTCCAGTATCAGTAGCAATCACATAAAACCAGGCATTTGTATTATTCTCATTAGCGATTTGTGTGTAATTGATAGAATAATATTCTTTACCTAACGTATTGGTTGGAAATAAAATACAAGCGCCTGAAACGCTACTGTTGTAAATATGCGCATAGGCAACAATAGGTTTATCTGCAACAATGTGAATTGCCTTATTTTCCGGTGCAATTGATTCTGCAGTTAATCTTGCATCCTGAGTTCCTGTTTTTGGGATTGGATCCGAGGTAAGAACTGTTGGAGTCGGCCCGCTAGTGAGGGTTTGTGTATAGCCTAGTGATGGAATAGTTATGGTAATATTAGTGACTTCTTCGGTTGCAAAATACAACACCATGTCCTGCGCATTTCCTTGATTGGTTGCATTCATTTTTACATGATAACCATAGGCCACCCAAAAATCTTTTCCTTTGTTAGAAAAGTTTTGTGCTTTTATTGAAAAAGAAAAAGAAATAAGTATAAAAAGAAAGCTAAAATGCCTCATCTTCCTGAATTTAAAAAATGCTGTGCAATATACAATATTATTAGTCCTTAAGATAAAATTACATCCATATCTGAAGCCTCAAGGATGAATTATTTATCAACAAAAAAAAGCCGCATAGAAATGCAGCTTATGTTAAGAATCTTACGATTCTGTAACCCCCAAAGAAAACGAGTTAAGACCTCTTTGATGAACAAATACGGTCGATATAATTTAAATGATTTATGTGAAGATTTTGTTTAGGTACGTATATAAAATTGTTGATTTTCATTTTGCCGATTTTTTTCCTGAAGAAATTTAACAGCGCTTTTATCAATTTAGGAAGATGTATACTCATTTTATTACGTTTTTTTAAATAAAGTAAGGAGCAGCTGCTGTTTTACGGCAGCTGCCTGCCACCGGAAAGAAGTTTATTCAATTCTTTCCGACGGAAATAACGAAGCCTTACTTTTTGCTGATTGTTTGGATAGCTCATTTAGCTGGCTTTGGCTTAATACGGTCTGATTCGAAAAATTAGTTTTATGTACACGGGTTGGGTGATTAAATGAAAAGTTGCTCATGAATCTGTACTCAGAAAAAAATTGAGGAATTATGCTAATGATATAATTATTGTTCATTTCTTGTCGATTAAGTTTGATTGAAGCGGCTTAATAGGATTGACAAGAATGCTTGCCTTATTGGAGCGGTTAAACGGACGGAAGAGGAGTAATTAGGTTGAAAGCGGCGTACTTTAAATTCATCGCCGTTTCTGAGACAAACATAGAAAGTTCATTTTTTAAATCAAAGCATTTTTGAAATTATTTTTTGATATTACCATTAATCAACATGCAAGAGGTTATAATAAAATTTCGAATGGCAATTACTTATAAATATATTTTTGCATTCGTTTTTTTATGCAAATTTTTGTTTCATTAATTATTTATTATAAAATCAATATCAAATAGTTATGTTATTTTTTATAATTTTAAAATTTATTTCCAAAATAGCAATCATTTTTTGAGAAAATAGGTTCAATTCTTTGTTTTTTTAATTACTTTAAATATCAGTTAATATTATTTTATTAATTGATTATCAGTATTTAATAAAATAATATAAATAACTAAATAAATTACCTAAGCTATATTAAGTGTATGTTACATTATAATTAAGGTTTACTAACAAT
>CALPIT020000049.1 GCA_943323705.2 Streptomyces griseus | reverse complement strand
CATCAATCTCATCATCATTAGAAAATTTTTCAGCGGCAGCAACCATAGGAGCAGCAGAAATCAATGCAGCACTTGCACTAAATGCACTAAGTTTTTTTATGAAGTTTCGTCTGTTGTTTTCCATGGCATTTTTATTTTGTGCGATTTATTTAGATGAGATTTTAGTTTTGTCTTTTGCATCTTTAACAGCCTGTTCCTTTTTTTTCTGTGCAAAAGCTATCGGTTTGAATGGGCCAAATTTATGTTGAACAGCTGAGAAAGAATCTGCATAAGGTCCAAAAGGATGATCAATTGGTTTCTTTGAAATGTCTGGCCAATCCTTTGGAACATTGATGTGAGGCCTATTTCTAGAAATAACATATGCAGCAACATCCCATGCTTCTTCATCACTCAACATCGGGTTTTGATAATTCACGCCTTGAGGCATATTGTATTTTACATACTTAGCAAAATTGCTGATTCGATATAACCCAGCGCCATCATTAAAACTATGTTCGCCCCATAATGCCGGATAGGTATACTCAGATTGGTCGGCATTAAAAACACCTTGGCCATTTTCCTGATGACAACTTTGACATTTGCTTATGTAAACAGATTTTCCAATTTCAGGATTGGCAGCTCTATCCAAAAAAGCCAAATCTTTAAAACCAGAACCTTCAGCTTTTTTCCCTTTTTCAACATTAGAGCCAAGGAAATTTATATACGCCTCAATTGCCTGCATTTCTTTGCCATTTGTGTCAAGTGCAATGCCATTTAAACTCCTTTGAAAACAATCGTTTACACGCTTATATAAATTTTCAATTGCGCCACTTCTTGCTCTAAACTTTGGATACAAAGAAGCAACGGAACCATAATTATTCCCCCACACTCTTGTGCCTGCATCCAAATGACAATTTTGACAATTCAACCCATTACTCATTTGTAATACAGATCCTTTGGGGCCTAAATATTTTGAAGTGTGTGCAATCAACTCTTTGCCATAGGAAATAGATTCTTTCAATTTTTTATCAGTAACACTTTCTACATCGGGAGCTTCCCAATATAGTTTTTCTGATGAAAGAGATAAAACAGTTGTAGATGTTGTATTTTTTGAAACTTCATCTGGTTGATTGCTAAAATAAATGACAATAGGAACTGATACAATTCCTATAAGCAAAACAATAATTATCAACAATAATTTATTAATAACAGTAATTAATTGTTCATTTTCCTGCTCTTTATTTTGTGTATTATCCATAATAAAACAATAAGATTAATGTGGCAATTTGTCTTTAATGACTCCGTATATAAACGTGCCGAATATAGCAAATAGAAAAACAATAATCAATGCAAAAAATCCATACCCGATATTAACGACCATTGGGCCTGGGCAAGATCCACTTAGAGCCCAACCTAATCCAAAAATAATTCCGCCCAAAATATATCGAATAAATGATTTTTCTTTAGGATAAAAAACAATCGGATTCCCCTGGAAATCACGAATTTTAAATCGTTTGATTAAAGCAACGCCCAACACACCTAGTGCAACAGCGGTGCCTATTATTCCGTACATATGAAAAGATTGGAATCTAAACATCTCCTGAATTCTAAACCAGGAAACAGCTTCGGATTTGGACATTACGATTCCAAAAACAATACCGAGCAAAATAAATTTAATTAGTTTCATCATTAAAAAATTAAAGGCAAAATAAAATGCGTCATCAATAACCCTCCTATAAAAAATCCAACAACGGCAATCAATGACGGCAATTGTAAATCAGATAATCCACTGATTGCATGACCAGAAGTACAACCTCCCGCGTAACGTGAGCCAAACCCAACTAAAAAACCGCCAAAGGCTAATATTAAAAACCCTTTAATTGAAAAAACAGCATCCCAGCTAAATAACTCAACTGGTTGCAAAGAAGTAGGTGCTGCAATATGTAACTTGGCTAAATCTTGTATAGTTGATGTTGAAATTTGCACGGGCACATCATTTGATAAAAATTGTTTCGCAATAAAACCACCAATAATCGCGCCCAACAAAAACATGATGTTCCAAATCTGTGACTTCCAATTGAAATCGAAAAATTTAATTTTTTTCCCAACTCCTGAAGCGGCACAGATGGTTCTCAGATTAGAAGAAAATCCAAATGATTGTCCGAAATAAATAAGAAAAAACATGATAGCGGAAATGACTATTCCAGAAAACCACCACGACCATGTTTGTGTAATAAAATCGTTCATTTTAAATTATTTAAGCTTGTTGTAATTGAAATGAAATAATGGGTTTAAAAAGATGATTGATCAATTTTTCTGTTGCACTTTTATGAAATACACTTCCCTTTCCATGTGTGCCAATACAAACAACATCCATATTATTCATTTGATTGAAATGCACTACGCCTAATTCAATCTGTTGGTCTTTTATGATATGGGTATCATATTGTTCTATATTGTTTAACGCTGCAAATTTTGCCATATCCGCTTCAATATCAGCTTCTTTTTTTATTGAATCATTACCGATGATTTGTAAAAAATGTAATTGTATATTAAATACTTTGATGAATTTATGCAAAAGATCCAATTTTTCTTCTTGAGGATTATTGAAATCATGAACCATCAGCATGTTGTTGATCTGCAAATCTGAGCGATCACACATTAAAGATAGTAAGGGAATTTTGGAACGCCTTGCAATCATTTGTGTTTCAGATCCTGACAGTTTTTCTTTCAAGCCCCAGGCACCTTTGGTACCCATTACAATTAAATCAAAATGATGTAATTCAGAAAAGTCAATAATGGCATCTGTTATTTTACCTAATAACAAATGTGTTTTAATTTGATTGCCATAAAGTAATTTTATATTCACCAAATTACGCAATGCAATTGCTTTCTGTTGTTTGACATAATTCACATCTATTTCACCGCAAGTTTGGATATCTCCATTTGCATCCATGGTTACGGTATCTGGAACAGAAAGAACATGAAGAAAATGAATTTCAACAGGAATTTTCTCTTCCAGTTTTTTTACCATGAGATATCCAAATTCAGCCTGAACCGAAAAATCTGTAGGAATAAGAATTTTAAGTGTATACATAAAGACTAATTAACGTGATGGTAAATTATGGGCATATACTGTTAGTCCATGCGCCCCCATTTTCAATATTGTCAAGTCCCTCATCTTTCAACATATTTTTTGCCTGTTCTGCCCTATTGCCACTTCTGCAAACTAATACCACCTTTTTAAATTGTTTAAGTGTATCGATATGATTGGTTAGTTCATCCAATGGAAAATTAACGGCACAAACCGCATGTCCATCCTCAATCCATTCTTCGTGGGTACGCACATCTACAATAATTTCTTTATCAGCTGAAGATGTTGAATACGAAATTCGATTCGATTGCTTTTGTAATTTTTTTTCTTTTGAAGAATTGGAGCAACTGACAAAAAATAACGATAAAAATAAAATTAAGCCTACTATTGATTTACTCATGATACAAATTTATTTACATCTTGCCACGTCCCACCGTTGGTGACATTTTTTATCCCATTGTTTTCTAAAATCACTTTTGCTTGTCCGCTGCGGTTTCCACTTCTGCAAAAAACGATTATGTTTTTTTTATCCGAAAACTGTTGCAAATTATTTGCAATCGAATCCAACGGAATATTTACTGAACCGTTTACATGACCTTCTGCATATTCAGCAGCCGTTCTTACGTCTACCAAATAAGCACCTTCATCGATGATTGACTTTAAATTAGTAGTCGGTTGACTTCCAAATAAATTGTTTAGAAAACTCATACTGTTTAATTTTTAATGTTTAATGAATATTGAAATTTGCGAAAATTATTTTTGAATAAACTTATTGATTACACCAACCAATCCGTTTTTTTGAACAACTCCACTTTGACGCCATAAAACTTCTCCTTTTCTAAATAGAATTAATGTTGGCACACCTTGAACTTGAAATTGTTGCGCAGCTTGAGGATTTTTATCTACATCTACTTTTAAAATAGTTGCAGACTCTCCAATTTCATACTTTACATCTTTTAAAATGGGCGCCATCATTTTACATGGACCGCACCACTCAGCAAAAAAATCAACGAGTACCGGTTTTTCTGATTGTATGATTTGATTAAACGTCATAACTTTTTTTTTAATTGTTTAAAAAATAAACCACCCAGTAAACCTCCATAAGAAATAATAATTATGGAACTTGATTTGATTTCACATTTACTACTACTTACTGAAGTTACAGTATGCTTTTACTTTTTTAAGTAACATAGGTTACATTCAAAAGGTAATTCGACTTTTTATTTCAATATGCAGGTATGGTCATACATTCTGAATCTTTCCACCATTTTTTCAATGTACAACACATTCTAAAATGAGCATAAAATCCTGCGGCACCGGTAATGATCCCCATCACAAAAATTGTATACATCAATCCAATTTGAGATGACAGAAAAGAAGCAAACAAAGCGCCAACTACATATCCACTATCGCGCCAAAACCTAAAAATACTGAGTGTTTCAGCACGTTGTGTGGGATGTGAATTTTCGGCAATAACAGTTAAAAAATTTGGATATACCAATCCCGTTCCCAATCCTAATACTATCGATGCGATGATGAGTAATTCCCAATTTGATGAAAAAGCCAACACAACAATAGAGACAGATTGCATCAACATTCCCAAAGTAATCATTTGTTTTTTACAAAAGCGATCACCTAATTTCCCTGTGAATAATTGCGAAAGTCCCCAAACTGAAGGATAAATTCCAGCAATGACTCCAATTTGTATGATACTAAATCCCCTGTTTATCAAAAGCATTGGCAGCAAAACCCATACAACAGCATCATTCATATTATTAATCAAACCGTTGACTGAAACAGTACTGATATTTTTATGTCGCCAGGAAGTATCGAGCCATACATTTTTCAAAATGGCGACATTGCTAAAACGACTTTCTTCATGCACAAAATGTGTGGTATCCTTTATTAATAATATGGAAATCATCAAGCCCATAAAGACAAAAATAATTCCGGGAATAAAAGGAAACATATGAAACCCATAAGTGGCAGCGATGCTACTGGATAAATATGATGCTAATCCAACAGATAGGTATCCTGCAAATTCGTTAATTCCCATAGCAAGGCCTCTGTTTTTGCTGCCCACCAGATCAATTTTCATAATCACAGTTGTACTCCAAGATAGTCCTTGATTGATTCCTAAAAGTATGTTTGCAAAAATCACCCAATTCCAACTTGGTGCATACATTAATATAAAGGGAACCGGAATGGCAAATAACCAGCCCAAAATCAAAATATTTTTTCGGCTATACTTTTTAGTGAGTTTGGCAACGCTATAATTACTAACAGCTTTACTGATACCAAATGCCATAACAAAACTCATGATTGCAAAAGTTGCATCAATTCCAAACGATGATTTTGCAAATTCCGGTAGGATTACGCGTTCTAGTCCAACCATACCTCCAACAAAAGCATTGACCAATACCAGCAAAATAAATTGTAATTTATTTTGAGATAACCCACTTACGTATGTTGTATTTTGGAGCATTAAGCTTGCAATAATTTACTTTGACAAACGAAGTCTGTTTTTGGAACATTCGTTTCTGATATTGCTTTAAACCCACCAGCAACTTCTGTAAAATTTCGATAGCCTCTGGCTTGTAAAATACTAGAAGCAATCATACTTCTATATCCACCGGCACAGTGAATAAAAAAATGCTCTTCTGGATTGATGTCTTTAACCCAATCATTGATATTACTTAATGGGCGGTTGAAAGCTTCTGATACATGTTCAGCAGCATACTCTGTTTCTTTACGAATATCTATAACTTTATCTGTTCCTATTTGAACATTTGTTGCAAATTGTTGTGATGTAATTCGGTTTACGACATCAGCTTCTTTACCAGATTGCAACCACGCGTTAAAGCCTCCTTTTAAATGGCCAATGATATTATCAAATCCAACACGACTTAAACGAGTAACCGCTTCTTCTTCCATTCCAGCTTCTGTTACCAGTAACAATGGTTGCTTTACATTCATAATTAAAGCGCCAACCCAAGGGGCAAAATCTCCATCTAATCCGATGTTAATGGATTGAGGAATAAATCCTTTATAAAAAACCTGATTGGAACGAGTATCTAAAATCAACGCATTTGTATTTTCGGCAGCGGCCTCAAATTCATCTGGAGTAAGAGCTCGCATGCCATTATTCAAAACGGTTTCGAAGCTTTCGTATCCTTGTTTATTCATGGCTACATTTAATCCGAAATATCCTGGAGGTGCCAATAACCCTTCAGTTACAGCTTTTACAAAAGCTTCCTTGTTGGGCTGGTTTAATGCGTAATTCATTTTTTTCTGATTGCCCAAACTATCCACTGTTTCTTTCATCATGTTTTTGCCACAGGCACTTCCCGCGCCATGAGCAGGATACACAATTACGTCGTCTGATAATGGCATGATTTTAGTCGTTAAACTATCATATAACATACCTGCCAATTCTTCCTGCGTCATGTGTGCCGCTTTTTGAGCTAAATCCGGACGGCCAACATCTCCTAAAAACAAGGTATCTCCACTGAAAATGCAATGATCTTTACCGGATTCATCTTTTAGTAAATAGGTTGTGCTTTCCATAGTATGTCCTGGTGTATGCAAAGCCACAATTGTAATATCTCCAATTTTAAATTCCTGATTATCTTTTGCGATGATGCAATCAAATGCTGGAGCGGCAGTAGGCCCGTATACAATTGCAGCGCCTGTTTTTTTACTAAGATCCAAATGACCGCTTACAAAATCAGCATGAAAATGCGTTTCAAAAATGTACTTTAGTTTCACTCCATCTTTTTGAAGTCTATCAATGTAAGGAGCCGTTTCTCTTAAAGGATCAATGATAGCAGCTTCTCCATTAGATGTTATATAATAAGCTCCTTGAGCCAAACAGCCGGTATAAATTTGTTCTATTTTCATTTGTATTTGTTTTTAAGTTTAATAAAAGAAATAATTATTTTATAATGCAAATTTGAGTTTAATAAAAAAGATATTCGGTAACATTTGTTGCATTCGACAAAAACTGAGCTTCTTAATTAAAACCATTTTTTTGGTAAAATAAATAAATTAGAATTTGCTATTTTATGATATAAATTATAACAAGGCATGAAATACCCAATAGAGAAAACCTCATTCAAAACGGGGATAGCCTGCCCCGAAATTTCGGGGAGTATTAAGGGTATAACATGTGACAATAATGGAAAATAAAAATACGCATTCTAACAACAGATTTAGAAATGCTATCAATGACCTCCTCCAGTAGGAAAGAAAATTTCTTTGATGATAATATAAATACCCATGATTAATACAAACCAACCAAAGGCTTTCTTTAATTTATCACCAGGGATTTTTTTAGACAATAAAATACCGACAAAAATACCTAAAACAGCAAAGCCGGTAAAGGAACCAAGTAAAGTCCAATCGATAATTTCACTGCCTTGTAAGTCACCCGTAAACCCAATTAAAGATTTTGCTGCAATGATAAATAACGAGGTACCTACTGCCAGTTTCATGGGCATTTTAGCCAACAAAACCAAAGCGGGAATTATTAAAAAACCACCTCCAGCACCCACTAATCCTGTGAGTAATCCTACAATCGTTCCTTCAATTAAAATCATGGGATAATTGTATTTCATAGGTTCATTTTCATCTGTTACTGATGGCTTTTTCCCAGATTTAATCATACTAATTGAAGCTAGAATCATTACAATGGCAAAAAGCAACATTAAGGCGATTGGCTTTGTGATGACCAAAGAACCTAAAGAAAACAATTGTTTGGGTATTAGTGGGACCAACCACATTCTTGTGGCATATACAGCAGCGATTGAAGGGATTCCGAAAATCAGCACTGTTTTAAAATCCACTCTTTTTTGAATGGCACTTTGTATACCACCAACCATAGCAGTAGAACCTACAATAAACAAAGAGTACGCGGTTGCCAACACAGGATTTACGCCCATAATGTATACTAAAATAGGAACCGTAAGTATAGAACCCCCACTCCCAATTAAGCCTAAAGAAATTCCAACGAATGTCGCAAGTATATAGCCTAGTATTTCCATGATTTATTTATTTATTGGAAACGAAATTGTACAATTTTATTTAATCATTACGTAACAAAGGTTACATTAAAAAATTAATGGTAGACTGATTTCAATTCTCTTAAACAAATAAAAACAATTTCGCTTAATATTTAATTCATTTAATAAGAAGCCAATAAATTTATAAGCGATACTATTTACTTTCCGATACAAAACTTTACAACCCTTATCAGTAAAGGTTTTCAGAGGCGGGGTACAAATGGGATACAGGAATAAAAAATAAATAGATGGTGATTTGGGGTGTTGGTAAAATAACCAGTAAACTCTCTTATGAAAGCTTTATTAACTAATATCCTTTTCTTAACATATCAGCAAACTCATTTGGTAAAATGCAATCCTCAATGGCCTTTGCAGCCTTTTCAACATCATATTCAAATCTTACAAACTCTACTTGAACAGTGTTTAAATTGGTAATTGAACTATCTGGATTAATATTTAAAATAACATAACAACCATCAGGATTATTGTCTTTTGGCTTACCTACTGAGCCAATATTAATTGCATGTCTATAATGCGTGTTTTCACTTATTTCTGTTGGCAATACTCTATGGTAAGGTTTATGAGTATGACCGAAACACATAATATCCGCATCAGATTCTTCCATAATTCTTAATAAACTTTTTTCGTCTCTATCTTCAAAAAGATATTCGTTTATTCTTCTCGGACTTCCATGTACCAATAATAAATTTAACTTATCATGGTTTAATTGAAATTCAACTTTTATATGAGCAGGTAAGGTTCTCAAATATCTTCTTTCGTCAGGTTTTAATATTGAATTAGTAAATGAAATCGATATTTTACCCATATCTTTTTCAGGATTTGTTTTATAGGCACAGCCACAATCATCACTCATTAATCCCATACCTTGATCGTAGTTTCCTGCAATAGTTGGAATACCTCTTTTTCTAATTTCATTAATTACTTCGTTAGGCCAAATATTATATCCAACTAAATCACCCAAACAATAAATTGCATCAGGTTTTTGATTTTCTACACTTTTAAAAAATGCCTCCAATGCAGGTAAGTTTGCATGGATGTCTGAAAATAATGCGATTTTCATTTTATTATATTTTTTATTTAACTCAATTTGATAAGAACATACTCATTTCATCAGCTTTAAGATAATCATTGGTTTTATATAGCAAGTTTCCATCTTTGTAAGTGATAATAAAAAAGCCCGAACTACCGGAAGACAATTGTTTTTCTATCCATTCGTTAAAACATACTAACGGTGAAGCAAAAACAAAAAAAAAAAAAAGGAAATAGCCATGCAGTTAAACTAATAAAAAAAACTAGCGACCGATTTTTCATTATTTCATTGATTTAAGTAATGAAAAAGTATACATCATTTCTGTAGCTATTTGTTTGCTGCGCTCATTGTAAATTTCAGCCTCATTTGGTTTTCCATCGGCCACTTTCGGGTCATCATACGGAGTAGCAATTCTTATTGAAGCGCCCAGTACAATTGGGCATTTCTTATCTGCATTTGAGCAAGTCATCAGTGCGGCAAAGTTGGATGTTGGATTGGGTGCATCCATGTATTTTTTAGAAAATGCCAAAACTGCCGGTGCGTCATCAGCGTATTTAACTTCGTAAATTGAATTAGGTCCTTCTGTTTTTTTGGTAATTAAAAAACCTGCTTTTTTTAGTGCATTTACCGTTCTTTCATTACAAGCCGTTACTTCCATACCTCCAGAAAAACTAGAAACGCCTTTTATGCCATAATACGATGCTGCTGCATAAGCCCAAAGCTGGGCCATGTGACTTCTTCGGGAATTATGAGTACAAATAAAAACAAGGCTCGCCTTTTTCTCAGAACTCAATTTCGTTTTTAGGTAAAGTGCAATTTTCTTTAGTTGTATTTTTCTTTCTTCAGGTATTTTATCATATTCTTTCTCTGCAGTTTGCAAATATTTTGTAATGGGAGCATATAATTTTGACTTAGCCATTTCACCTGTTTTAAAAGATGAAAGGAGAACCAATAAAATGCTGCTAAAAAGGACAATTGATTTTTTCATTTAATTATTTATTTAGGTTAATTTAATTTCCCTTGTGAAGTTGACAAATTGCTTGCAGGAACTTTGTAATATTTTTTACGTATCCAGAAAGCAACATTCACCAATGCTATCAATGCGGGTACCTCTACCAATGGCCCGATAACTCCGGCAAAAGCCTGGCCGCTGTTGATACCAAATACGCCAATGGCAACTGCTATGGCTAACTCAAAATTGTTACCTGCTGCAGTGAAAGCAATGGATGCGTTGGTAGAATAATCTGCTCCCATTTTTTTTCCAATAAAAAAGCTGACTAAAAACATGATGGCAAAGTAAATTACTAAGGGTATAGCTATTCTTACAACATCAAGCGGTATTTGTACAATCAATTCACCTTTTAAACTAAACATAACCACGATCGTGAAAAGTAATGCAATCAATGTAATGGGAGAAACAAAAGGAATGAACTTTGTATCATACCATTCTGCTCCTTTTGCCTTTAACAAAAAATATCGGGTTAAAAAACCTGATGCGAATGGAATGCCCAAATAAATACCGACACTCTTTGCAATCTGTCCGATAGTGATATCAACAACCAAACCTGTTATCCCAAACAATGGAGGTAGTACTGTGACAAAAACATAAGCATACACACTGTATAATAGCACCTGGAACACACTGTTTAAAGCTACCAATCCTGCTGCATATTCCCTGCTGCCTGCTGCCAGTTCGTTCCATACAATTACCATTGCAATACATCTTGCTAATCCAATTAGAATTAATCCAACCATATATGCTGGATAATTGTGTAAGAAAAGAATTGCTAATACAAACATTAATATCGGGCCAATAACCCAATTAAGGAATAACGAAACACCCAGCACTTTTGTATTCTTAAAAACCTCCTTTAGTTGATCATATTTTACTTTGGTAAATGGAGGATACATCATTAGTATTAATCCAATAGCCAAAGGGATATTAGTTGTCCCTTTTGAAAATGAATTGATAAAAGTGGAAGACGATGGAAAGAAACTGCCAATTGCTATACCTATTGCCATTGCTAAAAAAATCCATAAGGTTAAATACCTGTCTAAGAAACTTAATTTCTTTCTTTCATTTGCGGATGCACAATTATTTACAGACATATTGCAATTTCATTATTTAATATTAACAACATCCTGAACCTGGTTTACAAACATTTTCGGTAAAAGGTTTTTTTGCATAAACAGTTATACTAAAAATGCCAGTATTGCCACTTTTAAATGATTGTATTTGCTCTGCATCCAAGTAATTTTTTAAAATATCGTCTGGAATAACAATTAGCTTTTCCTTTTGAATAGAAATATTTTCAAATCCATTCGATTTGATTAGTTCTAAATAAACTTCTTTTTGAATAGCCCCAGATACACATCCAGCATACATTTCTGCATCTTTTCTCAAGCCGTCTGGCAGTGCTCCTTCTAAAACAACATCGCTAATACTAAAATGACCTCCAGGTTTCAAAACTCTATATATGTCTTTGAACACACCATCCTTATTAGGCACAAGATTTAAAACACAATTACTTACAATAACATCCGCCACATTTGCTGTAATAGGCATATGTTCAATATCCCCTTCACGAAATTCCACATTGTTAAACCCTCTTACCTCAGCGTTCATTCTAGCGCGCTCAATCATTTTTGGAGTAAAATCTACACCTATCACCTTGCCTGTTTCCCCAGTTTCGTGTCTCGCAATAAAACAATCATTTCCTGCCCCACTTCCCAAATCTATTACTACATCCCCCATTTTTATTTTTGCAAATTGAGTAGGCAACCCACATCCCAAACCCAAATCAGCATCGGCATTATATCCTTTCAATGAAGTATAATCATCACTCATGATGTTATATATTTCAGTTGAACATTCTCCTGCACCACAACAAGAAGACATGTTAGTTTCCTTATCCTGTAAGGCAATCTCACTATACTTTTCTTTTACGATTTGTTTTAATGCTGCTTCAGTTTTCATAATCTTATTTTTAGTTTTAAATATCGTAATATACCGATTGATTAAATCAAAAAAAATCAACAACACTTACTCTTAATCACAGCAACGTTATCAAACATCTTAACAATCAATGAACTTGCTTTTGACCATTCTTTCTCATCAAGACAATAACAAACTGAGGTTCCTTCAATCTCACCCTTAATAAGTCCAACCTCTTTGAGTTCTTTTAAATGTTGAGATACCGTGCTTTGAGATATGGGTAATTCATCTACAATATCACCACAAACACATGATTGTTTTTTTAGTAGTAGTTGAATGATTGCAATTCTTGCTGGATGTGCCAAAGCTTTTGCATATTTGGCAATATCCAATTCCATTTTTGTATAGTCTATTGTTTTAGTAATTCCCATTTAATCGCAATATTACGATAATCATTTTATTAAAAAAAATATTTCTTAAACTGGAGAGTTTTTGAATATAAATATTTGATGAAAACAAAGAGAGCATCTAGCCAAAACAAAACGCATATCAGCAAATAAAAAAAATAAATTGAAAATGAAAAGAGGTTTCAAAAGTTGGGTACTCACCCAACCTTTGAAACCTCTAGAACTTATTTAAACAATTAAACTTAGTATTTCACCACGCTAGTTGTCTTTACGCTATTTCCTTGTCTAACTTCCACCAAGTATGAACCTGATTTTAAATCATTACCAAAGTTCACTTGCTGATTTGCAGTAAATGTATAATTCTTCACGACTCTTCCCTGCAAGTCCAATACCCTAACTATCATCGGTGCATTTGAAGCAGCTTTTACATTAATATT
>CALPIT020000048.1 GCA_943323705.2 Streptomyces griseus | reverse complement strand
TATACCAATAAATACGACACCCATTTATATGTTTATAAGGCAGACGAAACTCCACTTTTCAATGAAGACGCTGTAACATTCAAAGATTTAAATTCGATTTTATTATCACAGGCAAAACCAACAAATGTTCCTGGACTTTTTTATTTTGACCAGTCATTTGATCTCTTTAGTTACATCAGTAAAAAAGAAATAAAAGACTCATTGGGAAATGCGTTGGGATCTTTGTTCATCATAACCTCTCCAAAACAACAAAGAAAAGATGCTTTGTATCCTGAATTGTTTACCAAAGGGAAGTTGAATTCAATTGAAAACTCTTCTGCTTATGCATTTGCGTTATATCATGATTGGAAGCTGATTAGTAGTCATAATGATTATCCCTTTCCTTCTGTTTTAAAACAAACTGATTTACAACAGAAAGAATTCGGTGAATTGAAAAATGGGAATTATAAAGAATTGAGATATTATGCCGGCGCAGGTAAAGTGGTGATTATAGCTAAAGAAAACAACTGGTCTATTGAAACGATTACTTTATTCTCTTACATGTTTTGTTGTTTTCTGATTGTCTCTGGTTTTCTGTGGATAATACACATACTTGTAGTGTCAAGACTCAATAGAAAAAAAATAGTCAGTTATTGGCAGTTTTCCATCCGAAATCAGATTCACGGAACTATTATATTTATAAGTGTAGTATCGTTTTTGGTCATTGGTTTTGCAACCATACTTTTCTTTATAATTCACTACGAATCCAGTAATAGAGAAAAATTGAGCAGGGTAATTAGGATTATGGAGAAAGAAGTTAATTCCGCAATTAATGAGGGTTGGAATCTTACAGATAGTGTAGCTCTGAATACGGCAAGCTATGATAAAAAATTAGAGCAGGCTGTTCAGAAAATCTCGGATATACATGGCGTAGATGTGAATCTATATGACTTGAATGGTAACCTTAGGATTTCATCATTGCCATTGCCATACACGCAGGGGATTTTGTCTGCGAAAATGGATCCTATTGCTTATTTCCATCTGAGTAATAAAAAAGAAATTCAGTTTTTTCACAAAGAGAATATTGGAAATCTTACGTTCATTAGTAATTATATTCCGGTAATAAATGCAGAAGGAGACAATTATGCGTTCATCAATATTCCATATTTCACCTCTCAGAATATTCTAAAACAAGAAATATCAAACTTCCTGATTACCATTATCAATCTTAATGCTTTCATTTTCTTATTGGCAGGTATCGCTTCGCTTTTCATCACAAACAGAATTTCCAATACATTTTCATTGATTACCGAAAAGATGAAACGCATCAATCTTGGTTCTAATAATGAAGTGATTGAATGGGAAAGAAATGATGAAATCGGGGCATTGGTTATGGAGTATAATAAAATGGTAAACAAACTAGAAGCTAGTGCCGCGATATTAGCAAAAACAGAAAGGGAAGGCGCTTGGAAAGAAATGGCGCGTCAAGTGGCTCATGAAATTAAGAACCCACTCACACCTATGAAACTGAGCATGCAGTTTTTACAAAAATCTATTGATAATAATGCACCTAATATTAATGAGTTGGCTAAAAATGTTTCTGCCACTTTGATTGAACAAATTGAACATTTGAGCAACATCGCTAACGCGTTTAGCCAATTTGCAAATATTGGAGATCCTAAAAAAGAAGTTTTTGATTTGAATGATACATTAAGAAATGTGATTTTACTTCATGAGGTAAATGATAATTTAAAAATCAATAGGCATTTGTTTTCTGAAAAAATAATCATTCGGGCTGATAAAACCCAAATCAATAGGTTATTTACCAATTTGATTTTGAATGCGATTCAATCCGTGCCGGAATCCAGAGCAGTTGAAATTACAATTGCAGAAAAGATTGAAGGTGGTTTTGTAATTGTAAAAATTATCGATAATGGCCAAGGTATTAGCGATGAAGTAAAGGCAAATATTTTTACACCCAATTTTACGACAAAATCCTCAGGCACCGGGTTAGGACTAGCCATGTGCAAGAGAATTATAGAGCAAAGTGAAGGCGAAATTTGGTTTGAAACCCAATTAGGAAAAGGCACTTCGTTCTTCGTGAAATTGCCGATGAATGATGACTAAATATTATTTTTTCTTTTCTTCTAACCATGAGTTCATTTCCAATAAACTGAAACTACTCAAGTTTTGTGTTTTATTAATCATTGCTTTTTGAGCAACAGCTACCCCGTATTTGATGTCGTTTAATCCCTCAAGAGTATGTGCATCTGGATTTATGGATATCAAAACATTTTTCTTTCTGGCATATTCAATTTGTCTCCAGTCAATGTCTAGCCTGCTTGGGTGCGCATTGAGTTCAATCACTACATTATTGGCCGCACAGGCATCTATGATAGCATGATGATTTACGGGGTAACCTGGTCTGCTAAGTAACAATCGACCGGTCATGTGGCCTAATATTCTTGTGTGTGGATTTTCGATTGCCTTTATTAATCTCATCATGGCTTTTTCTTCACTCATTTTCAAATTGCTGTGTACGGATGCGATTATCAAATCAAATTGTTGTAAAGTATGGTCATCGTAATCAAGGCTTCCGTCATTCAAAATGTCAGACTCAATACTTTTAAATATTTTAAATGGATGTAATTTTCTGTTGAGCTCATTGATGTATTGATGTTGAGCATAAATTTTTTCAATAGATAGGCCTTGTGCATAGAAGGCGGATTTACTGTGGTCGCTGATAACGAGATACTCCATGCCCATTTTTATGCAGGCTAATGCCATTTCCTCTATTGTATTGCTGCCGTCGCTCCAATTGCTATGGCTATGGATAATACCCTTGATATCTTTTGTTTCGATGATGTCAGGCAATGACTTGTTTTTATATTCCCGTATAAACGATTCATTTTCACGAAGAAAGCCCGGAAAATAGGGGAGAGACCGGTTTTCAAAGAAATCTTGTTCTGATTTTTCAATAGCATTATTTGTAGTTTCACTTTGGACTAGTTCGTTCCAAAACGAAGAAGAAGCAGTAAGCTCAATTGATTTTTTGATTATTTCTGTTTCATTAACAGCATAAAGACAGAGATCAATGCCTGCCGGTGACGTGTAAATCAGTTGTTTACTGCTTTTTTCTTTTAGTGAAAGTCCGGGAGCTTGAGATAATAATTCAAATGCAATATCAACATCAGCTTGCATCAAGTATTCGATTTTATCAATGATTTCGAGTTGACGTTTAAACTGACCTGTGATTTCTATTTTTATTTGCGGTAAGTATTGATTCAAAAAACTCGTAAAATCAGCTATGATAGTTTCAACTTGTGCATATAAATAACTACCTCTGTTTTTGTTATAAAATTCGATGGCATCAATTACGTTTTGCTGTGTTTTTTCACCAAAGCCTTTAAATAATTTCAACCTATTTTCTTTACATGCATAAAGTAGCTCACCGATAGTTTCAATTTCCATTTCTTTCCAAATGGTATTTATTTTTTTAGGGCCGATTCCTTTGATGCTGATCATTTCAATGATTCCTGTTGGTGTTTTTGAAATGATTTCTTCAAGCGCAATTAATTTTCCTGTTTCAATAAATTCAATGATTTTTTGAGCAGTTGAAACGCCAATTCCATTTAGTCCCGCAATTTTTTCTTTGGGCATTTCATGAAGTTGCACCGATAATTTTTCAATTGCAAATGCTGCTGATGCATATGATTTTGCTTTGAAAGAATTTTCACCATGAATGTCTGTAAGCTTAGCAAGCAAAGAAAGCGCATCTGCAATTTGATAATTATCCATAAATCAAAAATATGCAAAATGAAATTATTTGTGTTTTAATTCTAGCAATGATTTGGTTTGAGATTATATTTTTTGCAAAAAAAAGCAACAAAGAAAAGTTGATGTAACTGTTTCAATTATTTGTATTTTATCAGCTAGCTTTACGTTTTAACGGCGTTCAATAAACGCAATGCTGTAGAAATGAATTTTGATGAAAGCTATGCCAGTAGCGGAGTTTACACAAAAAAAAGTCCCGGTTGAAAAACCGGGACAATAATATTTGCTTTTTCAAGCAAGCTAAGATTACTTCTTCTTAGGAGCAGCTTTCTTTGCAGGAGCAGCTTTTTTAGCAGGAGCAGCTTTCTTTGCAGGAGCAGCTTTCTTTGCAGGAGCAGCTTTTTTAGCAGGAGCAGCTTTCTTAGCAGCAGCTTTTTTAGGAGCAGCTTTTTTTGCAGGAGCAGCTTTTTTTGCAGGAGCAGCTTTCTTTGCTGGAGCTGCTTTTTTCTTTGTAGCCATTTTTTTAAAATTTAATTGGTTAGTAAATAATACTTAAAAATAAATACTATTTTTTAATTACCAAAAAAAATTTTAATTTTTTAAATCGAAGCTACAGAGACGAAAGTTTTATCTCCTTTAGATTTTTTGAATTCAACAACTCCATCAGCTAATGCAAAAATGGTGAAGTCTTTTCCAAGACCAACATTTTTACCTGGATGATAAACTGTTCCACGTTGACGTATGATGATGTTACCTGCAGCAGCAGATTGACCACCATAAATTTTTACGCCTAATCTTTTACTTTGTGAATCACGTCCGTTTTTTACGGAACCTTCACCTTTTTTATGTGCCATTATTTACGTTTTGAATTTTGAATTATTTTTCAAAATTTAATTAAGCAATTGCAGTTACTTTAATGTGAGTATACTGCGTACGATGTCCGTGTTTCTTACGGAAACCTTTTCTTCTTTTCATTTTAAAGGCGATTACTTTGTCGCCTTTTACTAGGTCACTTACAATTTCAGCTTTAACTACGGCTTTAACTGTTGAGCCACTTGAAACGCTACTTCCATTGTCAGTAAATAATACATCAGTAAACTCAACTGAGTCACCGATACTCCCTTCAATGTGAGGAACATACAAGCTGTCGCCTGCTTTAACTTTAAATTGTTGACCTGCGATTTTAACTACTGCTAACATAACATACCCGAATTTAGGACGGCAAAGGTAAGCGTTTTACCTTATTTTCTTTAATTTTTTTTCAGACTTTTTTTATTTTTTTATTCAGTTGGGGGTTTTTAGTTGAAAAATAGTGAGTGGGCAACTTCATTTTTCTTGTTTTTACTGTATTAATAGCAAGATTTGCCATTTTTTAATCGACTCTAAATATTTAAGTTTCAATAAGTTTTAAATATTTTGACCAATATCAATTGGTTTCTCATTATTTTCGCCGATACTATGCAAAAAATTTCTAGGGTAATTAAAATTGTTTTCAGCGTTTATGCTGCTCTTATTCTTCTGATATTGATTCTGGTGCTTTTTCCAATAGCACTAATTTTGAATATTTTTCCTAAAAAAACAAGAGGTAACCTATTATACAGAATAACTCGTTTTGGAGTTGATATTACCATGTTAATGTGGGGGATTTACCAACGTACCATATACGATGCACCTCATGACAGAAAAAAACCATTGATTTTTGTATTCAATCATATATCTTACCTTGATGCCATCACAATTTTAAAAGCTATTCGCTTTCAAAACATGAGAGGTTTGGGTAAATCTGAAATTGGAGATATACCTGTTGCCGGATTGATTTACAGAAGTGCGGTTATCATGGTGAAAAGAACAAGCGCCGAAGACCGTGCAAGAAGTATCGCTGATCTTAAAGAGGCCCTAAAACATAATATTTCCATCGCTTTAGCACCTGAAGGAACATTCAATGAAACAGGTAAACCTTTACTTCCTTTTTTCGATGGCGCTTTTAAAATTGCCATAGAAACTCAAACTTCAATTAAACCATTGTTGTTTCTAGACACCTATGATAGATTGAATTACAATAGCATTTTATCGTTAACTCCTGGTCAATCAAGAGTTGTATATTTAGAAGAAATTCCGGTAACAGGTTATACAATGGAAGATGTTCCGGTGCTCAAACAAAAAGTATATGATGCTATGGAAAAAGCATTGATACGTTACAAGGCCTCTTGGATAAAAGAATAAATAAAATGTCGGGTGAAAATCAGATACTGTTTTATGAATCTCTAGACGTCACATGGGCGGAGATAATACTGCCACTGGCCTTACCCAATATCTATACTTATTCTATACCTGCTCATTTAACTGATAAAGCAAAACCTGGCTGTAGAGCCGAAGTCGTTTTTGGAAAAAATAAAAAATATGCAGGTGTCATAAAATCTGTAATTACTACCCAACCCGCTTATCAAACAAAACCCATTTTAAATATCCTGGATGATACACCACTTGTGTATGCTCAACAATTACAATTATGGGCATGGGTAAGTGAATATTATATGTGTACCGAAGGTGAAGTAATGACGGCCGCACTTCCAGCTAATTTCAAACTCAATAGCGAAACGATTCTCATTTATAATGAAGATACTGACTATGATTTTTCAGGTCTAGACGATGAAGAATATCTTGTTGCAGAAGCATTGCAAATAAGAAAACAATTGCAGCTTTCTGAAGTACAACAACTACTCGATGTTTCTCATGTTTATCCGGTAATCAAAAGACTGATTGAAAAAAACATTTGCTTTATCTGGGAACAACTCAATGAAAAATACAAAGCTAAAAAAGAAACTTTTGTTGAGCTCCATACTGATTATAATGATGAGGAGAAATTGGCTGAGCTTTTAAATGATTGGAAAGGCGCTCCCAAACAAATGGAGCTGTTGCTTGGATTTATTCATTTGCAAAGAAGTGAAGGCGATGTGACTAAGACGGCTTTACTCAAAAAAACAAATGCTTCTCCTGCTCAATTCAATGCTTTGTGCGAAAAGAAAGTGTTGATTGGCATAAAAAGAAATGTCGACAGAATTAAATCTTCATCAAAAAAAATAAATATTGAATTTGAATTGTCTGAAGCCCAGCAAAAAGCATTAACTGAATTAACTAATCAGTTTCTTCAAAAAAATGTTTGTTTATTACATGGTGTTACCGGTAGTGGTAAAACGCTTTTGTATATTAAAATGATTGAGCAGTTTATTAATACTGGTAAACAGGTCTTGTATTTACTTCCCGAGATTGCACTAACGACTCAGATTATACGAAGATTGCAACAGCATTTTGGCGGACATATCGCAGTCTATCACTCAAAATTCAATGACCAGGAACGTGTTGAATTATGGAATAAAATAAAGAATGGTGAAATAAGTGTGGTATTGGGTGCAAGAAGTTCTTTGTTCCTTCCTTTTCGTGAGCTTGGCTTTATCATAGTTGATGAAGAGCATGATGCCTCATTTAAACAACAGGAACCGGCACCAAGATACAATGCAAGAGATGCAGCCATTTACTATGCATCATTATTTGGCGCAAAAGTATTATTGGGAAGTGGAACACCCTCTATGGAAAGTTATTTTAATGCACAGCAAGGTAAATATGGTTTGGTAACGCTCGCTGAAAGATATGGTGGTATTCAATTACCGGCTATTGATGTTGTAAATACCAGGCAGATTCAACAGAAAGGTAAAATGATGATCAGCGATACGCTGAAAGAAGCCATTCAACTGGCTATGGACAATGGCAAGCAGGTTATTTTGTTTCAAAACAGAAGAGGTTACAATCCTTATATCATTTGCGGCACATGCGGATTTATTCCTCAATGCAATCATTGTGACGTGTCGCTTACTTTGCATAAATACAGTAATAAACTGCATTGTCATTATTGTGGTAGCACTTATCCCAAGTTGGTATCATGTACAGCTTGCGGTACCAACAATTGGATGGAGAAGAATTTTGGTACTGAAAAAATCGAAGAACAACTCGAGGAGGAATTTTCAAAATACAGAATCGCCAGAATGGATGTGGACAGTGTTAGGGGAAAGACAGCTCATGATAGTTTGATACAGGCATTTGAACAACATCGTTTGGATATATTGGTAGGAACACAAATGGTGGTAAAAGGATTGGATTTTGATAATGTGAGTTTGGTTGGCATTTTAGATGCAGATGGATTATTAAGTTTCGCTGATTTTAGAGTGAATGAAAGAGCCTTTCAATTAATGGAGCAGGTGAGTGGAAGAGCCGGTAGAAAAGGAGCTCAGGGTAAAGTATTGATTCAGGCGATAAATACCAAGCATCCCATAATTGCATTGGTAAAACAACATGACTATCTTCAGTTTTATAAAGAAGAATTACAGAGCAGACATATTTTTTTCTATCCTCCATTTTGCAGAATGGTACAGTTGATCATGAAGCATAAAGACAAAGACATTGTAAAAGCTGGGGCTGAAAAATTATGCGATTCTTTAAGAATTGATTTTAAAGACCAAATTACCGGGCCAGCTCAACCTGTAATTGGAAGATTGAGAAATCAATATCTGATGGAAGTGATGATTAAGTTGCCAAAAGAATATGGCATGAGTATGAAATATAAAAAAGTAATACAGCATCATATAAATTTGCTGATGACCGAAAAAATATTCAAATCAATTACTATTATTGCAGACGTAGATCCTGTATAAATTTATCAATTTGATCATTCAAGAAAATATATCATTACAGCCTTTCAATACTTTTGGAATTGATGTGAACGCTAGGTATTTCGCTTCTTTTCAATCAGAAGAGCATGTATTTGAAATTCTTGAACAGCAATTAGTTGAAAGTCGATCTCCATTGATTCTAGGCGGCGGTAGCAATATTTTATTTACAAAACATGTAGATGGCTTGGTGTTAAAAAATGAAATCGGTGGTGTTGACTTGGTACACCAGGATCATGATTATTTCTATGTGAAAGCAGGAGCAGGAGTGAACTGGCATTCTTTAGTGATGCATTGCATTGACAATAATTATGCAGGAATCGAAAACCTGGCACTTATTCCTGGTAATGCAGGCGCATCTCCAATGCAAAATATCGGTGCTTATGGAGTTGAGATAAAAGATGTTTTTCATTCGCTCGAAGCCATTCATATTCACGACAAAACAAAAGTAATTCTGAATAATAATGAATGTCATTTTGGTTATCGTGAAAGTGTGTTTAAAAACATTTATATAAATCAGTTTGTCATTACTTCAGTTACTTACAAACTTAAAAAAGTTCCTCAATACAATATTTCTTATGGAGCCATCCCGCAGGAACTAGAAAGAATGGGTATAAAGGAATTGACTATAAAAGATATCGCACTCGCGGTCATGAATATTCGAAACAGCAAACTGCCAAATCCAAAAATTATTGGTAACGCAGGAAGCTTCTTTAAAAATCCAGAGATTTCAGTAAGTCTATTTGATCAATTGAAATTGAACTTCCCAAACATTGTAGGACATGCTACTGAAAACAATTTGATTAAAGTTGCTGCGGGCTGGTTGATAGAGCAATCAGGCTGGAAAGGTTACCGAGATGGTGACGCCGGTTGTCATGATAAACAGGCATTGGTGCTGGTGAATCATGGCAACGCCACAGGATCACAAATACTTGCATTGAGTGAAAAAATCATTAAATCAGTCAATGAGAAATTTGGAATTGAATTATCACGCGAAGTGAATA
Source organism: Streptomyces griseus (assembly GCA_943323705.2). Taxonomy (GTDB): domain Bacteria; phylum Bacteroidota; class Bacteroidia; order Chitinophagales; family Chitinophagaceae; genus Ferruginibacter. Next base: position 3,539 of record CALPIT020000048.1, on the reverse strand, counting down.
TTATGTAATTCAAAATAGTAAAGTCAAAATTCAAAAGTAAAAAATTGAAAAATAGCTCATCAGTTTTTGACTTTTGAATTTTGACTTTTGAATTCTCTTACTGAAAATCGGAATCATTAAAATCTTCTTCCGAAAAGTGCTGACTTCCTAAGTTTAGCATACTACCCATCAAATCTTTAAATTCGATTTTTCCATCTACTACTTTTTTGCTGATTAATGAATAGCCGGATAAGCCATGAAGTACAAATTCCATCAACAATGCATTTTCCATTTCATTCAATGAAGGATACTGCTTTTTCACGAGAGCGAACAAGCCATCTACTTTGTAAAGCAATTGAACTTTGTCAGTATCCTTTGTTTCTAAGAAAACATTTAGGTTGTTACCTTGGTCAAACCATTTTGTAATGGGCTTATAAGGATTGTCCTCCTTTTCGGCGGCTTTGTTTCTTTTCTTCTTTAATGTTTCTGGGTTTGGAAAGTAATCAGCAAAAATAGTTCTTATGGCTTTTTCTAAAAGGTTATAGGCAACCTGATAGGGTCCTTCTTGCTCACCTTCATAAACTAGTTCTACTTTTCCAGTAATCGAAGGAATGATGCCAGTAAGATCACTAATCCAAACCTGAGTTTGAGCTTCATTGTTAATTATGGATCTTCTTTCTGCAGCACTTAATGCATTTTCATAAGCAGAAATGGTAAGTCTTGCACTGACACCACTTTTTTTATCTACTAATTCTGAGTTGCGGGCTTCAAAAGAAACTTGTTCAATTAACCTGCTAATCAAATCGCTAACAACAATTTTATCTTGTTGCGATTTTATTTTGTTAGCTTCTTGTGACGTTATTGCTAATGAAGTTTCTATTGATTTTGGATAGTGTGTTAGAATCTGACTTTGTATTCTGTCTTTCAATGGGGTTACAATACTACCTCTGTTCGTGTAATCTTCGGGGTTAGCGGTAAATACAAATAAAATATCTAGAGGCAATCTTAATTTGAATCCTCTGATTTGCAAATCGCCTTCTTCCAAAATATTGAATAATGATACTTGGATTCTGGCTTGCAAATCGGGTAATTCATTGATGACGAATATGCTCCTATTACTACGTGGGATGATGCCATAGTGCAAAACTCTTTCATCGGCAAAACTGAGTTTTAAATTAGCTGCTTTGATCGGGTCGATATCGCCAATTAAATCAGCCACACTCACATCGGGTGTAGCTAGTTTTTCTCCATAACGCTGTGATTTATGCATCCACTCAATGGGTGTATCATCGCCTTTTTCATTGATTAAGTCTAAAGAATATCTTGATATGGGATGATAAGGGTCGTCGTTGATTTCAGAGCCGGAAATGACCGGAATGTATTCATCAAGCAATTCAGTCATCTGACGTGCCATTCTTGTTTTTGCTTGTCCTCTCAATCCTAAAAACAAAATATTGTGTTTGCTCAATAAAGCTCTTTCAGTTTCTGGAATAACCGTGTCTTCATATCCCAATATTCCAGGAAAAGGATTTTCTTTGTTTGTAAGTTTTGAAATAAGATTGTCTCTGATTTCATCTTTGATGGATTTTGAAACCCATCCTGATTTTTTTAAATCGCCTAATGTTTTAATGTTGGTCATTTTTTGTTTTTAATTTTAGCCACGAATTCACGAATTATTTCTTTGCCACAAAGACACCAAGTCACAAATCTTCACGAAGCGTTTTAGATTTTTTACTTTTTACTTTTTATTTGGTTTAACCACGAATTCACGAATTGTTGATTGTTTGGCGGTTGGTGTTGGCTAAACCGGTATGCAAATTCCTCGGAGCTAACTACCACTTCCTTATTCCTAACCCCTAATCCCTAATCCCCAATTCCTAACCCCCTAATCCCCTAATTATCATACCATCAAATAATTGTCTTACTCTTCCCACTTTCAAAATCTCTAAACATGAAAGCACCCAATTTGTCTAGTGAAGCAAAAAATGCTTTTCCGTTATTTGTTTCCGTAAACTCCTGAACGAATTTTTGCAAATAAGGGTCGCTGGCAATCATGAATGTGGTGATTGGGATTTTCAACTTCTTGCATTGTGCTGCAAGGTTCAAACATCGATTCAGTATTTTTCTGTCGATGCCAAAACTGTTTTTGTAATAATTTTTTCCCTCTTTCAAACAGGTTGGCTTGCCATCAGTAATCATAAAAATCTGTTTGTTGGGATTTCTTCTTTTCCGTAAGATTTCCATGGCTAGCTCTAAACCTGCAACCGTATTCGTATGGTAAGGCCCCACTTGAAGATAGGGTAGATCTTTGATTTCAATTGTCCAAGCATCATTGCCAAAAACTAAAATATCTAAAGTGTCTTTTGGGTATTTGGTTTTAATCAATTCACTCAAGGCCATCGCTACTTTTTTAGCAGGCGTAATTCTGTCTTCACCATAAAGAATCATGGAGTGGGAGATATCAATCATCAAAACTGTTGAAGTCTGTGCTTTGAAATCTGTTTCTCTGATTTCTAAGTCATCCTCATGCATGCTAAAACTATCTATGCCATGATTCACTTGTGCATTTCTTATTGAAGAAGTGAAATCAATTTGCTCCATCGTATCTCCAAACTGAAAAGGTCTGGTTTCAGGGTTAATTTCATCTCCATTGCCAGATTTGAATGTTTGATGATTTCCTTTTTTTGATTTTTTAATCTTGCCAAAAATCTCTTCCAAACTTTTTTTTCGTATGCTTTGTTCTGTTTTAGAAGTGATTTTTATTTCTCCTGTCTGATTATTTTCATCAATGTAGCCTTTTGATTTTAAGTCTTCGATAAAATCACCGATGCCGTATTCGTTGTCTGTTAATTTATATTCTTTATCTAATTCAGTTAACCATTGAATGGCTTCGTTGAAATCTCCACTGGTGTAAGTGAGTAGTTGGGTAAACAAATCAAACAGCTTTTCAAAACTGCTTTTTGAATTGTCTTGAGGATTATATTTTGAAAAATGAAAACTTCGCATGGCTTGTATACTTACACAAGTTATAAAACAAATAACTCTTACTAAAGTTTAAATAAAAAAAGAGGTTATCTCTTGTGGAGACAACCTCTTTTTTTGCATTTATTTTACGATTAAGGTTTAGCAGTATCAGTTTTGTTTACCATTTTTTTAATTTGTTGGTAAGAAAAACTGGTGTCATTAATTTGATTCATCAACTTTTCTTGCTCTTCTCTTCTTTTGAACTCTTCATGAATTTGAGAAATGCCTTTCAATAAACCATCGTTTTTATCTTCTTCCGATGCCATTGCTTCTCTTTTAGCCTCAGGTAAACCTTGGTAAAAAGCAGCCTGTTGTTGCATGTCCTTAGTTAAAGACTTTTCGATTTTTGAAATCAATGCAGTGTCTCCGGCTTTGTAAGAAGAGTAGAGCATTTGCATTGAAATTTGGTTATGCTGTTGATAACGACCTGCCATGCCATAAGGGATGTTATCTTGGTTCATCATAGAATCACATCTGTTCAACAGTTTCTTGGCGTCTTCTTTTCTGCCTGCATCTGCTAAGGCTCCAGCTGATTG
>CALPIT020000047.1 GCA_943323705.2 Streptomyces griseus | reverse complement strand
CCATATTGGCTGTTACCAATTCCACCAACGCCGTTATTGGCATTACTGGTTTGGTTCATTTTAGTTAAATTAACAGAGTTGCTTTCTATGATGTGAAGTATACCATTTCCAAACATGGTTGTACCACCTTTTAAATTCTCAGAATAAATCTGACTAAATGCACGAATAGAATTTTGTGCTGAAAGGTTAAAAGTAAGAACCGTTAAAACAGCAGCAAAGCTGATTTTCTTTGTAAAGTACGTAAGCATTTTCTTGAAATTTTGTAGTTAATGAAAATGGCTCACAGGAATGTAGGGATGTAATGATGTCGTTCGGAGGATAATAGATTACTATAAAAAATAGGTGTAATAAATCGTTAGTGTTGGAAATTCAGGGGTAATGGAGTAATTGGGTAAGCGAAAAGCGATTAAGCATTATCGTACTGTAAAATTAGTCATTTAAATTCCCGATGCAAGTTTTTTGAAAAGTATTTTTAAAATAATTTTAGAAAATTATTAAACAAGATGGTGGATGCTAAATACTGGATACTGGATACTAGATGCTGGATACTGGATACTGGATACTGAATGTTTGATGCTGTCTTGATTATCCTAACAACCCATTTCCAATAACCAATACCAAATTAAGAATTAAAATAATCTCACATCATTCAATGTCTTTCTTTAACAATGAAGTGAATTCTTTTTTAAATTTTTCTATTTTAGGTCTAACTACAAATTGACAATAAGGCACTTGCTCTCCATTGATATTGAAATAATTTTGATGATATAATTCTGCAGGATAAAAAATAATCATGGGTTCGATTTCCGTAACTATTGGAGAGGTATAAACTCCAGATGATTGCAATTGTTTTTTATATGCAGTAGCAATTTCATGCTGAGTTTCATTATGATAAAAAATAATACTTCTGTATTGGGTTCCGATATCATTACCCTGACGATTTAGTGTAGTTGGGTCATGAGTTTTCCAGAATACTTCCAACAACTGATCGAAACTTACCACATCAGCATCAAATTCAATTTGTAGACATTCTGCATGGCCAGTAGTTCCTTTACAAACTGTTTTGTAATCCGGATTTTCAATACTGCCGCCGCTATATCCACTGGTAACTTTCAAAACACCATTAATTTGCTGAAAAACCGCTTCTGTACACCAAAAACATCCATTTCCAAATGTTGCTAATTCTGTTTGCATATACTTATTAGTTAAATTGCTGCCTCAAATGGCAAGCATGTTTATTTTAAAAAATTCGAACATAAAATTATTGATATTGTTTCAGTTATTATTCTTTTGTTCCTGCAACTTTAAAAATTCTTGCAAAATGCCTACACAACATTATGTGTTCAGATTGAAACCCGGAGACGATCTCAGGAAATCTATTCAACAATTTGCTGTTGAACATCACATTATAGCAGGCTGGATGGTAACTTGTGTTGGTAGCCTTACAGATTATAATCTACGATTTGCCAATCAATCAACACCTGCTGCTGCTTCAGGTCATTTTGAAATTGTGAGTCTTACTGGAACCATTTCAGAAAATGGTTCTCATTTGCACATAAGCGTTAGCGACAGTTCAGGCAAAACAATCGGCGGACATTTATTGGAAGGTTGCAAAGTGTATACCACAGCAGAAATTGTCATTCAAAGTTCAAATGAGCTTGAATTCACCAGAGAAAAAGATGGAACTACACCTTGGGAAGAATTGCAAATTAAAAAAAGTAAAAATTAAAAATTTAAAAGTAAAAAGTAAAAATTTAAAAAACGCTTCATTTTTTTAATTTTTAATTTTACATTTTGACTTAGATATACACACATGAAATGTTTTCCCGAATCGGCATTCACTCAATTGGAATTTGATAAAATCAAAAACCTCATAGAACTATTTTGCAGAAACGATTTTGCAAAACAAAAAGTCAAGCATCTTAGAATTCATACACGATTGGAATACATTCAGCGCGAATTGCAACAAACTTATGAATTTAAAATACTGCTAGACAGTGGCGTATATTTCCCAAATGATTTTTCAACCAATATATCTAAAGAATTAAAATTATTATCGATACCTGGAGCTACACTTTCTTCAGAACAATTTTTACTGATTAAAAAATTATCCGATAATACTGAAAATATTTTCAGATGGTTCAATGACGAAAGAAGAATTGCCAATCCTGAATTGTCTAAAATAATAGCAGGCACTTATTTCGAGAAGACAATACGATTGATGATTGACGAAGTGTTAGATCAATATGGAGTGGTAAAAGATACTGCCAGTAAAGAATTAGCCGACATCAGAATGTCTCTTTACAGAAAGCGTAACGAATTGAGAAAAGTGTTCGACAGAATTGTAAGCAAACTCAATAAACAAGGTTATCTCGCAGATATAGAAGAAAGTTTCATGAACGGCAGGAGAGTACTGGCTGTTTTTGCAGAACAAAAAAGAATGATTAAAGGCATTCTTCACGCAGAAAGCGACAGCCGAAGAACCACCTTTATAGAGCCTGAAGAAACAACAGGATTGAATAACGAAATTTTTTCTTTGGAAAATGAGGAGGCTAAAGAAATCCAAAGAATTCTCAGACAATTAACATCGCAATTATCCGTCTATGCTTCACTGTTATCTGGCTATTTTGAAATTTCTGGCGAATTCGACTTTATAAACGCAAAAGCTAAATTCGCCAAAGAAATTGGTGGCGAATTGCCTGTAATCCGAGACAAAGCCATTGTAAAACTGATTAATGCAAGGCATCCATTGTTGTTGATTCACAATAACAAATTGAACAAGCCGACTATTCCGACAAATATCACATTAGATGCTGACAACAGAATTCTGGTCATCAGCGGGCCAAATGCCGGCGGCAAAACTGTTACTTTAAAAACAACGGGTTTATTGCAAATCATGATTCAATCTGGGCTACTCGTTCCCGTTAGTCCTGATAGTGAAATGGGCATTTTCAAGCAACTCATGATTCATATTGGAGACACACAGAGTATAGAATTTGAATTGAGTACATACTCTGCGCATCTCATCAACATGAAATATTTCATTGAAAATGCGAATGGCAAAACGTTGTTTTTCATAGATGAGTTAGGAAGCGGCAGTGATCCCAATTTAGGAGGCGCTTTTGCAGAAGTCATCATGGAAGAACTCGCCATGAAACATGCCATGGGAATTGTCACCACGCATTATCTCAACTTGAAAGTAATGGCCAACAAAGTAAAAGGGATTTATAATGGCGCCATGCAGTTTGACGAGAAAAACCTCAAGCCGTTATATTTATTGAAAACAGGTTCGCCGGGAAGTTCATATACTTTTTCAATCGCCGAGCGAATTGGCATGGAAAAAAGACTGATTCAAAGAGCCAGAAAATTAGCAGATGAAAGCCATTACCAGCTCGACCAATTACTTAACAAATCTGAACAACAATGGCAAGAAATCAATAAAGAGAAATCCAAACTGAATAAGCTGCTGAAAGAAAATGAACAGCTTAAAAAAGAAATGCAATTTTTCATCAATAAAGAACAACACCAACAGGAAGTTGAAAAGCTTAAATTAAGTAATAAAATCGCTGAAGATAAAATCACTTACCTCAAAGACATGGAACGCAAATTAAAAGCTCTTGTTTTTGAATGGCGTAAAGCTGAAGACAAAGAAAGTGTGGTTAAAATGATCGCCAGTTTATTAATGAATCAAAAAGACAAATTCCAGTCTGATAAGCAACAGAAAAAAATCAATGAGAAATTTGAAGAAGTTTCTAGCAATATAGAAATTGGCAGCAAAGTAAAAATGAAACAAAACAGGCAAATCGGAATCGTTAAAGAAATCAGAGGCAAAAAAGCATTACTGCAAGTAGGCATCATGCCTATGTTGGTTGAAATTAAAGATTTGGTGGTGGTGGTGGAGAAGGAGAAGGAGTGACTTTAAGGTTTAATGGTTTAAGTCGCTACGCTGGTTTAATGGTTTAATTCGCTGCTCTAGTTAAGGGTTGTTCTTAAGTTTAATAAGTGAATTCTTGACAAAAAACCTATTCGTGAATCTATGTGTGCCTTTGTGGCAAAACAATTCGTGAATTCGTGGTTAAAAAATACTTCGTGAAACTTTTTGCCTTCGTGCCTTTTTGCCAAAACCTACAACAACACAACATTAACCACTGCTTCTACATTCAATGCCCCAAAAAGATGAGGGAATTCCTGGTTGACAGAAGGAGATAATTCATATTTTAACTCAGCTGATAACAATGTTTCATCTATATGCAACAACACAAGATCATTGACTCCTTTGTAATAACGGTCGAGTACACCCGAAACTTGGTCTTCTTTGCTCATGTGAATAAACCCTTCGCTGAATAATGATGCGGCTTCGTATTTACCGTTTGAAAAAGCTTTTTCCCATTCAGATTTTGTGGTAACGTGGTATATCATATTTCTATTAAATAAGCTAGTGAAAGTAATTCGTCCATTTTATATCGATTGCTATCTGTATCATAACATTTACTAAGTTCTTCCAGCAAAAATCTCATGACTTGCTTATTATTCATAGGTTTGAAATAATAAGGAGCAGGAGGGACATTCATTCTTTTAAAATAACTTTCTACATCTTTAGTGGAGTACATCTGTCCTGAAACAGGATCTATATAGAAAACTATTTTTTGTGCAATAGGTAAATCAGGATGCGACAACTCAAATTCATCATCAAAATAAGCCAATATAAACTGTTTAGGTATTTGAATAGCAGAAACTGGAATATCTAACAGGTGGCATAAAATCAAATATACAATTCCATTGCTGATGGCATTGCCCGATTTCGTTTCCAGTGTTTTATTGATCAGAAATTGATCTGGACTTTCATAATTCAAATCAACTCCGATTTGCTTGTAGTAATTATAGAAAATACTATTCAACACCGTTATCTTTTCCATTGGTGTGAGATAGGCATTCAGTTCAATCCAAACGTTTCTTCTTATTTTTTCAATTTCTTGAAGTACCTGAGTGGTATTGATATCAGGAAAATGATATTTAGCAATGATGAGAGAACCACTTAACAAACTTGAATTGCTGTCGTTTAACCAAACCGTAAATTCTTCTGTAAGTTCTCTGAAATGTAACCGATGGATTAATTGTTCTACTCTTAACTGTGTAGATTCATTATGATTACTTTCCCATAAATGTTCAAGATTGGGGATAATAGCTTTTCCAAATGAAATAATTTTTTCACTAACTGATTGGTATACGTCTTCGTCGGGATCATCCATAAGGTGAAGCAAAGCCTTTATCTCGTTATTTTCTATCACAATAAACTTGTTATTAATTTCGCTCAATTTCGCTCAGAAAAAAGGCAATCCAAATTTATTATTTTCCACAGGTGTGGCTAACTTTAATTGCAATTCTTACAAATAAAAAAATCCCGAATAAATTCGGGATTTATAAAGTAATATAATTGATTATTTTTTGGGTGCTTTTTTAGTGGCCGCCTTTTTAGGAGCTGCTTTTTTCTTTACAGCAGTTTTCTTATCAAATGCTTTTGGCTCTTGCACTAAAATCATTTTCTTTACCGATTCGAGGTCTAATGCAGCCAATTCTTCTGGTGTGTATTTTCCGTTTGCACCCTGGCCAATAAGCTTCAACATTTTTTTTCCGAAACGGATGAACGCGCCCCAACGTCCGTTTTCTATGGCAATTTTTTCTTCTGGCCATTGTTGGATAAATCGATTGGCTTCTTTTTCAATTTTCTTTTCAATCAATTCATCACAATCTTTTTGTGTAAGCAAATCAAAATTATAAGCACGAGGTATATTGATGAATAAATCATTCCATTTGATAAAGGGTCCAAATCTGCCTTTTCCTTTGGTAATTGGTTTTGAATCATAAAATCCAACAGGTGCATCTTCTACTTGCTTGGCGGTAATGATTTCAACTGCACGTTGTAAATCAACATCAGAAGGTTCTTCACCTTTTGGAATAGAAATGAATTGTTCGCCCCATTTCACATATGGCCCAAATCTGCCAATATTCACCAGCACTTCCATGCCTTCATACTCACCTAAATTCAATGGAAGTTTGAAAAGCTCAATCGCCTCTTCAAAAGTGATGGTCTCAATACTTTGAGTGGCTTTCAATTTGGCAAATCGTGGTTTTTCCTCATCATTTTGAGCTCCTATCTGAACCATGGGTCCGTATCTGCCCATACGAGCAGTTAAAGGTTTTCCTTCTTCCGTTACACCCAACATTCTTTCCCCAACAGCTCTTTCTGCAGTTTCCAATGTATGTGAAACGCCTGTATGAAATGGAGTGTAAAAATCAGCCACCATTTTGTTCCACACCATTTTTCCGTCTGCAATTTCATCAAACTCTTTTTCAATATTTGCTGTAAAAGAATAATCCATTACATTTTGAAAATGTTGGTTAAGAAAATCTGTTACTACCAATCCTAAATCTGTGGGAAATAATTTTGATTTTTCTGCACCGGTATTTTCTTGTTCAGTAACTTTCTGAATGTTATTATCCTTTAATTTTAAAATCCTAAAGCTTCTCTTTACCGCATCTTTGTCTTTTTTCTCTACATAAGTTCTTTTGATAATGGTAGAAATAGTAGGAGCGTAAGTACTTGGTCGACCAATGCCTAATTCTTCAAGTTTCTTTACCAAGGATGCTTCTGTATATCTTGCCGAATGCTTAGTGAATTTTTCAGTTGCCGTCATTTGATTGAAAGCAAGTACTTGTCCAACTGTCATATTAGGCAAACGACTTTCACCTTCCTCTTCATTTTCTTCATCATCTGTACTTTCAAGATATACTTTTAAAAAGCCGTCAAATTTCAACACTTCACCTGTAGCGCTCAACTCTTCGTTATTAGTACTGATATTGATTTTCGCTGTTGTTTTTTCAAACTCAGCATCACTCATTTGAGAAGCGATAGTTCTTTTCCAAATCAACTCATACAAACGATTCAATTCAGGATCGTTTACGGTATGATTTTCCATGTAAGTTGGGCGTATGGCTTCATGAGCTTCCTGTGCACTTTCATTTTTGTTTTTATACTTACGGGTATGCAAGTATTTATCACCATAACTTCTGCTGATTTCTGATTTGATACCTTCCATGGCAGTATCACCTAAGTTCACACTATCAGTTCTCATGTAAGTAATCTTACCACTTTCATATAATTTCTGAGCCAACAACATGGTTTTACTAACACCATAACCGAGTTTACGACTGGCTTCCTGTTGTAAAGTTGATGTTGTAAATGGGGGAGCAGGTGTTCTTTTTCCAGGTCTAACTTGAATGTCACTTACTTTATAATTAGCACCGATGCAAGATTGAAGAAACTTTTCAGCGTCATCAACTTGACTGTATTTATTACCTTCTGCTTTAAAAACTACCGTTTTATTATTTAAATCAGTTGCAGACAATGAAGCTTCTATTTTAAAGCTACCTACTGCAGTAAACTGATTGATTTCTCTTTCTTTTTCTACAATTAATTTAACAGCTACGCTTTGCACACGACCTGCACTCAATCCACCTTTCTGGCCAATTTTTCTCCATAATACCGGGCTTAATTCGAAACCTACAATTCTGTCTAATACTCTTCTTGCTTGTTGAGCGTTTACCAGATTCATATTTATTAATCTTGGCGATTGCACCGCTTTTTGAATAGCTGGCTTGGTAATTTCATGGAATACAATTCTTTTGGTTGTCAGCGGGTCTAAGTTCAACACCTCAGCCAAATGCCAACTGATACTTTCTCCTTCACGGTCCTCATCCGATGCTAGCCATACTTCATCCGCTTTTTTTGCCAGGCTTCTCAATTCTCTAACCACACGTTCTTTTTCATCAGGTACAATATATTTAGGTAAAAAATTATTGTTGATGTCTATACCCATGTCATTTTTTTCTAGATCACGGATATGACCATAACAACTTTTCACTTCAAAATCTTTACCCAGAATGCCCTCAATTGTCTTAGCCTTTGCAGGAGACTCCACTATCAATAAGTTCTTTGCCATACTATTAAATATTATTTTTTCTGTTTGCCTTAATCATTAAATAAATTCGAAAAAAGCAAAGAAATTCTATGCAATATTAGTTTAAAATTGAAAAAACAAATTTTTCTTCCGAATAACCAATCTTAAAAAAGCATTAAAACCATCAAAAATCCTAACCAATAACAACGACAGTGGTGAAAAACACCGTAAAGTCGAAAACCGCTACAGTATTGAGTTTGAAAGAAAAATAGAATTTGATTTGAAGGAAGCTATTTGTGTATTTTTATTTTTTTTATAAAATTTAAAAGTTTTTTTCTTCCGGGTTTCGGGAAAAACTAATTTTTTAAAACAGCAGAAGTTTTTTTGTACTTTCAATTTCGAGATTTTTCTTATTACAAAACTTCAAGCAAAAATTATGAAAGTAGTAATCATTGGTTCCGGAAATGCGGCAACAATTTTAGGACGGTTAATGATTCAAAATGATGTTGAAGTTTTGCAAGTGATGAGTCGAAATATTGAACATGCAGCCACACTTGCCAATGAACTTAATTGTAAATTCTCAGATTATCATGGATTGCCTGATATAAACGCTGATATATATATAGTTGCAGTAGCCGATACCGCTTTAACACCTCATGTAGAATTCATCAAGAATTTGAACAAACCAATAGCACATACTGCAGGCTCGGTTCCTAAAGAAGTATTGAAAACAATATCCTCTCAATATGGTGTTTTCTATCCTTTACAAAGTCTGAAAAAAGAAATGAAAATCATTCCACCGGTACCCATTTTAATAGATGCTTCGGATTCATTTACTTTAGACTTACTACAACAATTGGCCTTAACAATTTCAGATCAAGTGCAAGTTGCCAATGATGAACAAAGACAAAAATTACATGTGGCTGCTGTATTTGTAAATAATTTCACCAACCACCTGTACGCTATTGCTGAAAGTTTCTGCCAAAAAGAAGGAGTAGATTTCAATGTATTAAAACCCTTGATTGTAGAAACTGCTGTAAGAATGACGGAATTATCGCCTGCTAAATTGCAAACCGGGCCAGCTGCCAGAAATGATTTGTTTACTATTGAAAAACATTTAAGTCTCCTACAAAACTATCCCGAGTGGAAAGAGCTTTATGTGCATCTCACAAACAGTATTATGGATGCCTAACGATATGGATAAACAATATCTGTTTGAACTTTGTAAGGATCAATAGGTTGTCCATCTTTACCAATCGGGTCTGATACATATATTTCATAAGGAGGCGCAGCAATCGACTTGTGTTCATCTGCAATCCACTCTTTTAAAACGGCATATCCCTGAGGCGTTTCTTCATAAGGTCCGAAATAATGAGCTACTATCGCTCTTACTCCACCAGTTTGCTTGATCACAAATCCCTTTGGTAATTTCTTTGGTTTTCTATCTACTGGAATCCCTGCTTCAAAGAAAAAAGGAGCTTTCTGTGTTTTATACCAAGCCATGGGCGGCCCGGTGACTTTTAATTTATTTTTCTTGATGAGTTCTGCAAGTTTAATACCGTAGATTTTAGCCAGCTTCTGACTTAACCTTACATTATTAATAGCGCTGTCTTTTACACACAACACTATATTAGGAAATTCTATGGTATCAGAAATGTTGATAATGGGTACACTTCTTGGGGTTGTATCATTTTTGCTCCTTAGCTTATTACTCTTTACAATAATGGTTGATTTGTCTACTGCTGTTTTTTGTTCATCTTCTTTACAGGAAATTATCAATAAAGTTAAACTGAGAAAAAAAACAAAACAGTAATTGAAATTAAGTTTCATAAATAAGGTAATTAGCAGATTGGTTTCAGTTGCTCTTACAAAGTACAAAATTCAGGCAAATATTACTAATATGTAAAGGAAGATTTTACAGAATTCATATTTTTTCATGTAGGTTTGCAAACCGAAAAAAACAGGTATGTATAAAATTACGTTTCGATTTGAACAAAAAGGATTAGAGCCCGTTACGCTTGAAAATATAGATGCTGACCAGTCGATATTGGAAGTAGCACTAAAAAATGACATTGAATTACATCACAATTGTGGTGGTGTATGTGCCTGCAGTACATGTCACTTATATGTTGAAAAAGGTGAAGATTTCATAGAAGAATTATCAGATAAAGAAGAAGATTTCATTGATCGTGCCGTAAATCCACGTTTAAGTTCAAGACTGGGTTGTCAATGTATGCTGAATTCAGGCTCAGGCGAAATCATTGTTACATTACCTGACCAGACACAATTTTTAGGAGAATAAAAAATAATAAAATGACATTCGAACTACCTATTCACTGGAATGACTACGAAGATATTGCCATGAAATTGTATGAACGTTTCGGAGATGATTTTGGCGAAAGTCAGATTTACAGAATTCGTTTTACCGACCTTCACAAATGGGTTTTAGAAATCCCGAGCTTTGTTGGAAAACCAGAAGAATCAAATGAAGGTCATCTTGAAATGATCCAGAGCACATGGGTGTATGAGTGGAGGGATGGGCAGAAGTAACCTGCAATTTGATAATTGAACAATTTGATAATTTGATAATTTAAATTGCCTATCATTTCCCCCTTGGGGGGATTAAGGGGGCGACCAAACACCAAACAACAAACCATAAACATTTTTTCATGAACATCCTCCAACACTTTAAACCCATCAAACTCATCGCAATGGATGTAGATGGCGTGTTGACTGATGGCTCGTTAATTTTATTGGATGGCGGATTGAATGAAACTCGCACGATGAATATCAAAGACGGCTATGCATTACAGTTAGCTGTAAAAAAAGGATATCATCTTATCATTATTTCCGGCGCCTCAGATGATGGCGCTGTTGAAAACAGAATGAAAAAATTAGGCATTAAGGATGTGAATATGGGTATCAAAGACAAAGCGCAATTACTCAATAAGAAAATGATTGAACTAGGTTTATCTAAAGAACAAGTTCTTTTTATTGGTGATGACATTCCCGATTACAAAGTCATGAAATCAGTTGGTTTGGCTTGTTGTCCTTCAGATGCTGTTACAGAAATAAAAGAAATATCCATGTACATTTCTCCATTTGCAGGTGGAAAAGGTTGTGTAAGAGATGTTATTGAAAAAGTGCTAAAGCTCAACCTTCACTGGGATATCGATAACGATATTGCAGCAAAATAAATCTCTTAAAATCCGGGCCAAGATGAAACTATTGATTGCCTTTTTTAAATTAATTCGATGGCCCAATCTTTTTTTCATCGCCCTCACTCAATTTCTTTTTTATCATTTCATTGTTTTAAAAGTTCCTTTAAAGAAAATCAATGTCATTAATTTTGAAACTGATTTTCACCTGTTGATTTTTGCATCTATTTTAATTGCCGCTGCTGGATATATTATCAATGATTATTTTGACTTACAGATAGACAATATTAACAAACCCGATAAAGTAGTTGTAGATACCATTATCAAAAGAAGATGGGCTATCATGTGGCACTGGATTTTATCTGCTACTGGCATTTTAATAAGTGCTGTGATTAGTATCAAAATTTCACAATGGTCGATATTAATTTTCAATACACTTTGTGTAATTGCGCTTTGGTTGTATTCTACCCATTTCAAGAAAAAATTATTAATTGGGAATATTTTAATTTCGTTGTTAACTGCTTGGACGATTATCGTTGTTTATCTTTTTTCCGGTGCCAGCTTATTTAATTTGCATGGCTGGCCACATGAACAATTACCTTTCGATGTAAAAAGACTTTATAAATTCACGGTGCTCTATGCAGGATTTGCATTCATCATTACATTAATCAGAGAGGTTGTAAAAGATATAGAAGACATGAATGGAGATATACAATTTGGATGCAAAACCATGCCGATTGTTTGGGGCGTTCCTGCTTCTAAAGTATTTGCTGCTGTGTGGATGATTGTGTGTTCGGGTGCAATTGGCGTTATTCAATTGTATGCCTGGCAAAATGGGTTCCGATTCAGCGTTGCATTTGTAGTGCTTTTAATAATTGCACCTTTATTAATTATGATTAAGAATTTATATCGTTCAGAAACTGCAGCCGATTATCATAAAATCAGCAATCAGCTCAAACTCATCATGCTAGCAGGAATTCTTTCCATGTCATTTTTATAATTAATTCCATCATGCAAAAAATCATTCTAGCTTCGCAATCTCCAAGAAGAAAACAACTCCTCGAATGGGCTGAGGTTGACTTTGAAATTTTAGTCAGTGATGCGGAAGAAACTTATCCCGATTATTTGAACTTCTCTGAAGTTGCTATTCATATTGCAAAAAACAAAGCCTTAAAAGTAAAGGATCAATTCAAACCAACACTTCCCATTCTTGCAGCAGATACGATTGTAGTTTGCGAAAATGAAATCATCGGCAAGCCCAAAGACAAAGCTGATGCCATGAGAATTATTAGAAAATTATCAGGCAAAACACATGAAGTCATTACAGGTGTATTTATGCTTAATGAAGAAAATGAAATCGCATTTGCTGATACAACGGAAGTCTGTTTTTATGAATTAACGGATGCTCAAATTGAATTCTATATTGATAAATACAAACCTTATGATAAAGCCGGAGCCTATGCGATTCAAGAATGGATAGGGGTTACAGGCATTAAATCTATCAAAGGCGATTTTTACAATGTGATGGGATTGCCTGTAAGCAGGGTGGTGCAAGCCTTACAACATCATTTTTAGTCATTTTTTTCAGCACTTTTAAAGGGTAATAATACTTAAGATCAACTGTGTTTTTCACATGGTTGTCTTTTCACGATGATTTTATTTTGTGAATGAAAACAATTTAAAACAATCGTATCATGAATGAAAAGTTGCTGCACTACATCTGGCAATACCAGTTGTTTAATAAAGATGAATTATATACTACAGATCATACTTTGATTAAAATTTCTTCTCCGGGGACTTTAAATTCCAATCAAGGTCCTGATTTTTTAAATGGTAAAATAGAGATGGGTGACACGATTTGGTTTGGCAATATTGAATTGCATGTGGTTTCATCTGATTGGGAATTGCACAAACACAGCGAAGATGTAAATTACAACAATGTGATTCTACATG
>CALPIT020000046.1 GCA_943323705.2 Streptomyces griseus | reverse complement strand
TTTGGACTAGATTGTAATTAAAATTGGTATAACTTTAAGTATGGCCGTTCAATTTTTGAGAAAAGCAACTAAGACGATTTTTATAATCTGCAATACGGTATTTGCTATTTTTCTGATGTTGGGTTGTTATGGCAATTCCATTAATCTCGGCAATGAATGGATTGCAGGCTTGTTCTCACTTACCGCGTTTTATTTTCTCATCATCAATGTTTTCTTTATTATTTTCTGGTTGTTTGTAAAACGATGGTTAAGCCTAATCAGTTTGATTGCAATTATCATTTGCTGGGCTCCTTTACAACATGTCTTTCAGTTGAGATTCAATGTTTCATTTGATACAAAAAAAGAAAGAAATGTAATCAGAATAATGAGTTGGAATGTGGAGCATTTTGATATTGTTGAACATCTTTCACATCCAGAAGTAAAATCGGAAATGATTGATTTAATTAATGAATACAATCCTGATGTTGCCTGTTTTCAGGAAATGGTGGGCAGCGACAGTGTGAAGAAATCAATTAACTATATTCCTGAATTCAAGAGAAAATTGAAAATGAAAGATTATCATTATTCATATTTCAACAAATTGAATTTTGATAAAAATCACCATTTTGGCATCATCATTTTCAGTAAGTTTCCCATCATCAACAAACAGACTTATTCGCCGGAGCTCAATAAATACAATTCCACTTTTCAATCTGTTGATATTGTTAGAAACGACGATACTTTCAGAGTATTTAATGTGCATCTCGAATCGCTAAGATTTTCTCCCGACAATAGAGAATATTTAAACGACCCTTCCATTGAAAGCGGTAATGACATCAAAGAATCAAAAAGCATTCTTAGCAAATTCAGGAAAGGCTACATCAAACACCATTGGCAAAGCGATAATGTCAGAAAAGAAATTGACAAAACTGAGTATCCTGTTATTGTTTGTGGCGACTTAAATGATTTACCCAACAGTTACGCTTACAACACAATAGGCAAAGGCCTTAATAACACTTTCAAAGAAAAAGGTTCTTTAATTGGCAACACTTATGACGGCATTTCTCCTACATTAAGAATAGATAACATCTTTACGGATAAGCGTTTTTCTGTTGAGCAATTCATTAGAATTAAGAAAAGTTTGAGCGACCATTTTCCCATTATTGCCGACGTCATCTATCATAAAGATTAAGTGTAGTTTACTGCCAACGTTGGTGTTTTCTCCAAACGCATTAAAAATATGATATTGATGACAAGTTAATTTTCTTGAAATTTTTTATCCGTTTTGTGAATTATCTTTGCGATTCAAAATTTATTTGCAACACATACAATGGCTTTACACATTTACAACTCTTATTCCCGCAGCAAAGAATTATTTGAACCCGTTACGCCCGGCCATGTGGGGATGTATGTTTGCGGACCAACCGTAAGTGGTGAAAGCCATTTGGGACATGCTCGTCCTTATATCACTTTTGATATTGTCTTTCGCTATTTGCAATTCAAAAAATTTAAAGTTCGATATGTAAGAAACATTACCGATGCCGGACATTTTGAAGAAGAAGGCAGAGAGGCTGAGGATAAAGTAAGTAAAAAAGCACAGCTCGAAAGACTGGAACCCATGGAACTGGTACAGAAATACACCAATTTATTTCACTGGGCGATGAAAGAATTTAATTGTATTGAACCGAGCATAGAGCCCACAGCAACAGGGCATATTGTTGAACAGATCAGCATGATTGAAGACATCATTTCAAAAGGTTATGCTTATGAAGTGAATGGTTCGGTTTATTTTGATGTGAAAAAATATGCAGCCCATCACGACTATGGTAAATTAAGCGGCAGAATTTTAGAAGATTTAATCGAAGCTGGCAACCGTGATGCTGTTACTCGTGACTTGGAAGGACAATCTGAAAAAAGAGATGCTACTGATTTTGCGTTATGGAAAGCAGCGCCACCAGAACATATCATGCGTTGGAAAAGCCCGTGGGGAGAGGGTTTTCCGGGATGGCATATCGAATGCTCGGCCATGGCTACAAAATATTTAGGTGCGCAATTTGACATTCATGGTGGCGGTATGGACTTATTATTTCCGCATCATGAAAGTGAAATTGCACAAAGTACTATTTGCAATCATACTGCTCCTGTAAAATACTGGATGCACAACAATATGATTACCATCAATGGCAGAAAGATGGGCAAAAGCTATAATAACGTCATCAAACTAACGGAGTTGTTTAGTGGCAATCACCCGCTTTTAACACAGGCATTTCATCCTACTACAATTCGATTTTTTATACTTCAAAGCCATTACAGAAGCACTCTTGATTTTGGAAATGACGCCTTAATCGCTAGTGAAAAAGCATTCAAACGTTTATGGGAAGCCTATGAAGTATTGAAAAAATTATCTTCTGAAAAAAATGATATTCCTGCAGATAAAGAACTTGATGATAAAGTAAACAACTGGGTGAATGAGTTTGAAATTTTTATGGATGATGATTTCAGCACTGCAAAAGTCATCGCCAATATGTTTGAGCTGGCGCCGGTAATCAATTCCATTAAAGATGGACATATTGCCATAAACAGCATCAGTAGTTTAACATTGGAGAAAATGAAAGAAGCATTCCGTGTTTTTCTTGAAGATATATTTGGGCTGATGAATACAGATACGGCTAATAACGAAGTGCTAAAGCCAGTTATGGAATTGCTTCTTGACATCAGAAAAGAAGCCAAGTTAAAAAAAGACTTTGCCACATCCGATAAAATCAGAAATCAGTTAACTGCAATGGGAATTGTGATCAAAGATGAAAAAGATGGGGGAACGAGTTGGGGGGTGAACTAGATAGGCTGGAGAAAGCTAGATGCTGGATACTGGATACTAGATACTAGATACTGGATGCTAGATACTAGATACTGGATACTAGATACTGGATACTAGATACTGGATACTTGATACTGGATACTAGATACTGGATACTAGATACTGGATACTAGATACTGGATACTAGATACTGGATGCTAGATACTGGATAACAACAAACGCCAAACGATAAACCACAAACAATTTTTAAAATCCAATGAGCCACATTCAACATTTGAGTAAAGACAAAGTCCTTGCAAAAATTATCGACAAAAAAAATCCTGTTAGTTTATCCACTGAAAAAAACATTTATCTACAGGTATGCTACTCTATAATGAGTCAGCAGTTGAGCACTAAAGTTGCGGCTATCATTCATGAAAGATTTTTGGAGTTATACGACAAGAAAAAACCTTCTTTGGAAAAAATCGCAGCCACTCCATTTGCAACATTAAAAAGCATCGGGCTTTCAGATTCCAAAACCAACTATGTATTGAATGTCTGCGACTATTTCATAGAACATAAACTTACTGATGCCAAACTTCATAAAATGAACGATGATGAAGTGATAGAAACACTAACTTCTATTAAAGGTGTTGGTCAATGGACTGCAGAAATGGTGTTGATGTTTGCTATGGGCAGAGAAAATGTTTTTTCTGCTGATGATTTGGGTATACAACAACAAATGTGTTCATTGTATTCCATTGACAACACCTCCAAAAAGCTGATGAAGGTTGAGATGGAAAAAATTGCTGCGAACTGGAGTCCTTACAGAACATATGCTTGCAGGTATTTGTGGAACTGGAAAGATGGGAATTGATAAAAAACGGTCAATTTGTTAAACGTTATAGGAAATTAATATACTTTTAAAATTCAATTAAAACCTTTTAATTGACAATTCATCTTGTTTTTTTCACATTTCACTCCTTTGGTATTATCTTTTCTTAAAATTCGTTGTTTAACTTTCAAACAAAATAAATTAAACATGAAACTTTTCAGAAAACAAACAACATTGATCTTAATCGCATTAGGAATCCTCGGCACAACTGTGTTCAGCTCTTGTAAAAAAGACGATCCTGTAACTCCAACTGCTAAGACCATCGCACAAACTGTAGCATCAGATCCAAACTTTTCGCTACTTAATCAAGCCGTAACAAAAGCAGGTCTTGTGACTGCTTTATCAGGCGGATCTCTAACCGTATTCGCTCCTGACAATGCAGCTTTTGCAGCATCTGGCATCACGAGCGCAATCATCACTTCTCTTACAGAAGCACAGGTTGCAGATATTTTATTATACCATGTAATTGGCTCAAAAATCATGTCAACAGGTGTTCCTGCAAGTGATACTGTTAAGACTTTACAAGGAAAAAATCTATATGCATCAAAAAATGCAAATGGTGTTTTTGTAAATGGTATTAAAGTTAAAGCTGCTGATGTTGCTGCATCAAACGGAGTGATTCACGTTATTTCTGCTGTGATGACACCACCAACACAAACTATTGCTGAAATTGCAACTGGTAACGCAGACCTTTCCTTATTGCTTGCTGCGGTATCAAGAGCAGGTTTGGTAGGTGCAGTTAGTTCAGCTGGAAAATACACAGTATTTGCTCCAACAAACAGCGCTTTCATAGCTGCAGGCTTTCCTGACGCAGCAACTATAGAAGCTGCTCCTGTACCAGCCGTTGCTGCTATTGTAAAAGCGCACCTTTTTGCTACAAGTGTTTTTGCAAGCGATTTGATTCAAGGTCAAGTAGTTGGAACGCTTCAAACAGGTACTTCATTGGTGGTTGGTACTACACCTCCTTCTGTGAAAATAACCACAAGTGCTAATCCGGCATCAAATATTTTGGTTCCTGCAGGAGTTAATATCGTTGCAACAAACGGTGTTATACATCTTATTGATAGAGTTATACTATAATAATTATAATCATTGATTGCTAAAAAAAGCATCAACACCGAACAAATTCTGTTATTTGGTGTTGATGCTTTTTTTTATGTTTAATCACAAATACAGATATTACTTCGCCTTGCTGCTTTCAGTGTACACATTTCTGAACACTGAATTCTGTGACTTGTATGAACATTTCGATATTGTCATAGACTGGTATTATGCACTGCTGACTATCACTTTAATTAGTTTTATCATATTGGAAGTAAATCGTTTGCTGGAATCAAGAATCCGTAAGATTTCTATTTTCAAAATCAATAAAGTCAAGTTTCAAATTGTTTTTTTTCTTCTGAGCGGTCTTACTGCAACCATCATCACAACATCAGTTGTTTTGTTCATGGGTATGTACTTACACAAATATTCATTCAAAGTAACCCTTATTCCGCTTAAACTCAATCTAACTTACGCCTGGCTAGTCAATTTACTCTATCATCTGATTAATTCAGTTATTTTTTATTTCAAAGAATACAAGATTTCACGACATCAAACCGAAACATTACGCAAACTGAATGCCCAAGCCGAATTACAAATAGTCAAAAATCAAATCAATCCTCATTTCTTATTCAACAATCTAAATGTATTGTCAACTTTAGTGTTGCAAAACAATAGTGAAGCCAATAAATTCATTGAAGAGTTTTCAAAAGTTTACCGTTATATTTTATCGAATCAGGAAAAAGAGCTCATCGACTTGAAAACAGAATTATATTATATTAGGCCTTATATTTTTTTGCTGGAAAAACGATTCGGCAATGCGTTATTGGTTGAAATTGATGTGAACGAAATCAATCATCATAAATACATCATTCCTGCAGCATTGCAGATGTTGATTGAAAATGCTATGAAGCATAATGTTATCAGCAAACAGAAACCACTGAATATCAAGATAAGCATCAGCGACGATAATAAAATTATAGTGACCAATAACCTACAGTTGAGGCAGTCTTCAGAACCCTCATCAAATATAGGTCTTAAGAATATTATCAAAAGATATCAGTTGGTTGCTGAAGAAAAAGTGGTTGTCAAAGAAGCTTTGGATTTTTTTAGCGTCACCATTCCATTGATTAACACAACAAAAAAGTCTTATGAAATAGCCATATGACTTGGCTCTAGACAACCGAAAATGAAATTAAGGCTATAACATGTGGCTAAAATAAAATAAGAATACACACATAAAATAGCCGTATGAGTTGGCTCATAACAACCGAAAATGAAAATTAAGGCTATACCATGTGGCAATAATAAAATAAGAATACACACATGAAATAGCCATATGACTTGGCTCTTGACAACCGAAAATGAAAATAAAGGCTATAGCATGTGGCTAAAAACAAACTATATTAAAAGATGAATGTAATTATAATTGAAGACGAGCAACTTGCCACAGAACGATTGAAGATCTTGATAAAACAGTATGATTCTTCAATAAAAATTGTTGGTTGTTTGGAAACAATTGAAGAAGCTGTTCATTGGTTCAAAACACATCAAGAGCCTGATTTGATATTGATGGACATACATCTTTCTGATGGCCATTCATTTGAGATTTTCAAAAAAATAAATATCAGCAAACCGGTAATTTTCACTACTGCATATGACCAATATGCCATCGAGGCATTTAAGCATTTTAGCATTGATTATCTACTAAAACCGATTTCAATGGAAATGATTTCAAATGCTTTCGGAAAATACAATTCCATCATGAACAGTTTCATTATGCCAGATTATCAATCCTGGCAAAAATTCCTCAGTTCCTCAATTCAAAATATCTCACATTACAAAAAAAGATTTGTAGCAAAAGTGGGAACAAAAAGCTATGTAATACAAACAGATGACATCGCTTATTTTAGTGCAGACGGTAAGGTTGTAAGTATTATCGATACAGATGACAATATTTATACTGTCAATCACACGATTGAAAAAATTGAATCTATGGTCAATCCTGCTGATTTTTTTAAAGTCAACAGAAGCACTATCATCAATCAGAAAATGATACAACAAATCAAACCACATTTAAACAATCGATTGAAGCTTGTATTAAAGTGTAAAAGAAATCAAGAAGAAATGATAGTCAGCAGAGAACGGGTAAGTGCATTCAGAAATTGGCTTGAAGAGGAAGTGGTTTTTTGATTGAATGAATTTGTGACGGATTTGCGATATTGCAATATTGCAATATCGCAATATTACGTGTTCTCAACTCGAACAGCCAAATATTTTCACTGAAGTTTATTTACCCTCAATTAAATTTTATTTAGTTTTTGCTATTGTTAATTTTTCAAAAACAAACTTCGCTGGTTTCTTTGAAAACATTGAAGATGTAGTTGAATTTAGATTGAATAAATTGAGAAAATAGCGAATTAAAGCTGTTAATGATACTAAGCGATATTGCAATATCGCAATATTACGTGTTCTCAACTCGAACAGCCAAATATTTCCACTGAAGTTTATTTACCCTCCACTTAATATTTATTTAGACATTTCAATCTATATTTTCCCCTCAAGAATCTCCAAGATTTCTTTTAAAAATCCCTCATCCATTTCATCAAAATCGTTCAATAATTCGCTATCCACATCCAAAACACCAAAAAAAGTTCCGACGCTAATAATGGGTAATACAATTTCTGATTTCGATAAGCTGCTGCAGGCAATATGACCAGGAAATTTTTCTACATCAGGAACAATTATGGTCTTCATTTGTTCCCAAGAAGTTCCACAAACACCTCTACCCTTTCGTATACGCGTACACGCAACAGGTCCCTGAAATGGACCTAAAACCAGCTCGCCATTTTTTAATAAATAGAATCCTACCCAAAGCCATCCAAACTGTTCTTTTAAAGCCGCTGAAATATTGGCAAGATTGGCAATTACATCATCTTCGCCTTCCAGCAAACCTTTAATTTGAGGAATTAAGGAGAGGTATTTTTCTTTTTTTGTTCCTTGATTTATTTGTAGATCTTCTGCCATTGTAATTTGATTTATTAAGATAACAACTCGTTTATCAATGAACTTTCATAGCCCTTTTGCAACAGGTATTGTTGTATTTTTCTCTTTTTAATAAAAATATTTTTTTCAGATTTTAGTGTTTTTTCTTTTCCTGAATAAAGCTTCTGTAATTTTTGAATATACTCGTCTTCATCAATTGTTTTCAAAGCTTTTTTGATACAATAATCACTTACCTGATGTTGCTTTAAGCCATATTTAATCTTGTTTTTACCCCAGTCTTTCGCCCTAAATTTTCCGCCGGCATAGGCAATGGCATATCTCTCTTCATTTAGAAAATTCTCTTGAATAAGCTTGGATATCAATTCCTCTACCTGATCTTTATAGAGCCCGTAGCTGTACAATTTTTCCTTCACTTCCTTGTGATTGCGCTCCTGGTAAGCACAAAATTGACCGATTTTTTGAAGGGCTTTTTCAGTTCCTATGTTCAATGGCTGTGTCAAATGTTGAAAATTTGCTGTTGCGATGTTGAAATTAGGAAGAAATTATCTTCGTTTCATTAACGGCAATCTTTTATCTTTGGCACTTATTAAATATTACTTATGAAGTTTATCGTATCATCCTCTGCACTGTTGAAACAACTGCAACAAATCAGTGGCGTAATCAATACCAACACGGTGTTGCCAATATTAGAAGATTTTCTATTTGAAATAGAAGCAAATAAACTGACCGTTGTGGCTACGGACCTCGAAACTGTTATGAAAGTTCACATGGTTATTGAAGCCAAAGACAGCGGTAAAGTATGTATACCGGCAAAAATTTTGATGGATTCTCTTAAAAATCTTGCCGATCAACCACTGACTTTCAATATCGACAAAAACTTTGGCATTGAAATTACGAGCGACAACGGTAAGTACAAAGTAATGGGCGAAAATCCTGATAACTTTCCTAAAGAACCTCAGGCTGATGAAGCCAATGCTTTTACTATGAGCTCTTCTGCTTTGGTAACTGCTATCAACAAAACAATTTTTGCAGTAAGCAGCGATGATTTACGTCCGGCTATGACTGGCGTTTTCTTTGAATTAGATAAAAAAGGAATCACTTTTGTAGCAACTGATGCGCATCGTCTGGTTCGTTTTACAAGAAACGATATCAAATGCCCAAAGAAAGATTCTTTTATCGTTCCTAAAAAACCATTGACTTTATTAAAAGGTGCACTTCCTGACAATGAAGATGAATTGACCGTTTCCTATAATGGCAGCCATCTTTTCATCACACATGGCAGTACAGAATTGGTATGTCGCCTTATCGACGCCCGTTTTCCAGATTATAAAGTAGTGATCCCAACCGATAATCCATACAAAATGATTATCAATAAAGGTGATTTCCAAAACGCATTAAGAAGGGTTAGCGTATTTAGTAATAAAAGCACCAACCAAATTGCATTAGCTATCAGCGGCAACCGTCTTCAATTAACGGCTCAAGATGTTGATTTTAGTAACGAAGGAAATGAAGGTATGGCTTGTCAATATGATGGCGAAGATTTACAAATTGCTTTCAATGCAAAATTCCTAATTGAAATGCTTAATGGTGCAGATACAAACGAAATTGTAATGGAATTAAGTACACCAACTAAAGCCGGTATCGTTAAACCAAGTGAACAAAATCCTGATGAGGAGTTGCTGATGCTAGTGATGCCATTGATGTTGAATAATTAATACTTAGAAATATTTGAAAAGATAAAGCCGTTCAAAATTGAACGGCTTTTTTAATGCGTTTTATAAATTCAAAAGTAAAAATTCTAAACTATAAATGATAAAATTATAATAGTATAAAGCTGAAGAAACTTCAGTGGTGATGAAGAAACATTAGTGAAAATATTTGGCTGTTCGAGTTGAGAACACGTAATATTGCGATATTGCAATATTGCAATATTACGGCACGAGAAAAAATTAGCACTAACTCATTTCCTACCACAAAAATTCCCATTAATAAAAAAGCCGTCCCAAATTTGGAACGGCTTTCAAAATATTCATTCGTGAATTCGGTTTTAAAAATTATTCACCGAAATCACAGTTTATTAATTTTCTTCACCAACGTCTGGTTGCTCAATCTTACTGTTACAATGTAAGTTCCGCTTGATAACTGACCAACCGGAATTTCTAGATTGTTTAACCCCGCAACTACAGTCATCGACTTACTGATGATTCTTTTTCCAGTTAAATCAGTAACAGTAATAGCTGCTGTTTCATTTACATCTGCTTCCAAGCTAATTCTCATCAACTGGTTAACAGGATTAGGATTGACAGCCATTTCAGCGATGCCAAGATTTTTTATACTCTTGACCTCACTTAATTTAAACGTATTGCCATTGTCGATCATTTTGATTCGATAGTAATTCACGGCCTTTATTGGAGTTGCATCTGTAAAGCGGTAGTATTGAGTTACCGTGCTGTTTCCAGTTGCTCTTACTTCACCCAATGAGGTGAAATTTTTTCCATCTGTACTTCTTTCGATTATAAATTTATTGGTATTAACTTCTGTGCTTGTAGACCACTGAAGATTATTTACTTTTCCATTTCTAATAGCATCAAAACTTAATAAAGAAACTGGGACTACACCTGAGTAATTGATGGTGATGTCGTCTAATCCGATAACATTTCCATAATCACTCACACCTTCAAAACCTAATTGAACAGTTTGACCGTTATATGCAGATATATCAACGATTTCTTCCTGCCAATAAGGTGCAGCTGCGGCCGCATCAGCTCTTTGGAAACCTGGTAATAATCTTGTCCATGTTGCACCTTTATCTGTAGAAATAGTTAGATATAAACTATCTAAAGAAGTAGCATAAATATCATCATGACTCATCCAGAAGCTAACTGTAGTAACAGGAGCTGGATTAGGTGCTAACGGTGTTGGCAATTCAATACAATTGCTGTACAATCTGCTTATAAAACCAACAGAACTTGAACCGCTGTAGCTGTCAAAAAGGTAATATGAAACTCCGGGAGCTCTTGGCGACAATGGCAATGTTTGATCAAAATTGGTGTAATCGCCAGATTGAAGCGTCCATAATTGAGAAGTACCTGAAACTAAAGCTGCAAATGGAAACACAGGAAGTGTTGTTTCTGCATCCTCAACAATTGGATAGGTGCTCAATGTTGAAGCTGTTGTAGTAACAGAAACCAAGGTGTCATTAAATGTAGTACCATCCCCTGCTAATGTAACATAAGCCGAATCAATATTGTCTCCTGCGTTATTAAGGTTGATATTACTAAAGCTAACTACACCTACTGCCCCGGAGGCAATGTCTGCAGCATTTGTTTGCACGCCACTGAAACTATTTGGACCAGAAATGTTTAATGTAACTGAAGCCGCTCCAGCTGGAATAACATCAGTACCTGCATTGTAAACTTGTACATCTATATTTTGAGGATCTCCATAACATGAAACTGGGGGATTGATGATGTCAATAATTCCTGCATCCAATGAAAAGGTATGAATAAGTCTGATTGCTGGACGAGAAACTTTTGGAGTTAGTACTGTGGCACCATTTGGAGCTGCATTGCCATTATAATAACGAGTTGTATTAAGAGTAGGGTCGGTAATATTTCCTTCAGATTCCAAAAAATTATATCCCGCATGGTTTAAGTTATCTAATCTTTCAATCAACACTTGTAAGTTTGTTCCTGGTGTTCTTACAAAAGGAGTGCTCAAAGTAAAATACCTGAACCCAGTAGGAGTAGCTGTAAAACTTCCATTGTAAACATTAGTATAACCTGCTGAGGTGTATGTTCCTGAAGAAAATGTTGTTGTGGCTGAGGATACATTCTTCATCCAAATTTTAAAACTGCTTACAGTAGTATTGGCTCCTTGTATGTATAAATAATAACCAATACGCTCAATAGCAGAAGCAGTTGAAGTAAAATTACCAGAACCAATTTCTTCATCTGTATAAATCGATTCACTCACATGATATCTCTTGTTGCCAATAACTGTAGAATCTGTTGTGTTCAGATTATACAAAATACTTACCGTTTGTGCATTTGAAGTTAAAAAAGCAATAAACAAAAAAGGGAGTAGGTAAATTTTTTTCATGTTGTATTTTATTTGTTAATAATTATCTGATGAATTGAAAAAATCCATATGAATTGATAGCAAATGATTTTTTCCATTCCAAATGTAATTGAAGATTTGCAATAAAAGTAAATATGTATTGATATTTAAAAATGACTTATTGTAGTAGTTTCGGATTATCATTAATAATTTTGCGAAATACAATTGAAAAAATATGAAAAAAATTGCCATGATACCGGGAAGATATGCGGCTACTAGATTTCCTTTCAAACTGATGCAGCCTCTTGGTAATAAAACTGTAATTCGACACACTTATGATAATACAGTTGCAACAGGATTGTTTGATGAAGTTATTGTGGTCACAGATAGTGATATTATTTTCAATGAGATTACCAGCAATGGAGGTAAAGCCATTATGAGTATCAAATCTCATGAAAGTGGCAGCGACAGAATTGCAGAAGCAGTTGAAAATATGGATGTAGATATTATTTTAAATGTTCAAGGCGACGAACCTTTTATCGACAAAGCATCATTAGCGAAACTATTGGATGCTTTTAATGACGAAAATGTTCAAGTAGCTTCTGTCATGAAACCCTTTACTGATCTATCTCTTGTGAGCAATACAAATTTTGTAAAAGTGGTGGTAGATAAAAATATGGAATCGCTTTTATTCAGCAGAAGCGTCATTCCTTTTCACCGCGACCAAGAAATACAACCTGTTTATTATGAACACATCGGCGTCTATGCGTTCCGGAAAGCAGCTTTACTTCAATTCACCAAATGGGAAATGACACCTTTGGAAAGTATTGAAAAAATTGAATGCCTGCGTTATCTCGAAAATGGCATCAAATTAAAAATGGTAATCACTGATCATGCCGGCGTGAAAATAGATGTGCCGGAAGATTTGGAGAAGGCGGAGCGTTTTTTGCTAGGGGGTGGTTAGTGGAGGTTTGAAGGTTTATTGTTTAAATCGCTACGCTGGTTTAATGGTTCGATTGCAAGCTTCAAAATAATTTGTGTTTATTGCTGTCTTCGTGCTTTAGTGGCAAAGTAATTATGTAGTGTATTATGGTGTTAATCAGTTATCAAAACCACTTCAACAACCTTTCCACCGCAGCTTCCAACGTCTCTTCTTTTTTGGCAAAACAAAAACGCAATACTTTATTATCTACAGGAGTTTTATAAAACGCAGAAACAGGAATAGTAGCAACACCTGCTTCCTGTGTTAATCGAATAGCTAAGTCATTTTCATTCTCATTGCTAAAACCACTGTAATCATATAACTGAAAATAACTTCCATATGATGGCAATGGTTTGAATGGCGTTTGCTCCATCAATGATTTGAAATAATCTCTTTTCTTTTGTAAAAATGAACCGAGTTCTCTATACTGATTTTTATCTTTTAAAAATTCAGCCAATGCAAATTGCACTGGACTATTGCAAGTAAAACAAT
>CALPIT020000045.1 GCA_943323705.2 Streptomyces griseus | reverse complement strand
CAGCATCTAGTATCCAGCATCTAGTATCTAGCCCATCCAGCCCATCCAACGCAACGTCCCTTTCAGGAGACATTGCTAAGAAGTAGGGTTATCCAGCATCTAGTATCCATCCTATCTAGCCCATCCAGCCCATCCAGCCTATCCAACGTAACGTCCCTTTCAGGAGACATTACTGAGAAGACGTGATATCTAGTATCCAGCATCTAGTATCCAGCCTATCCAGCATCCACTCCCTACTTCTTCCTCCCTATCGCACGTTCAGCCGCCGCCGCAATATTCGCCGCATCCAACCCGTATTTTACTAGTAATTCTGCAGGTTTTCCACTTTCGCCAAAAGTATCTTTTGTACCAATAAACTCCTGAGGTACCGGGAAAGATGTGGCTGCAATTTGAGCAATAGAATCTCCCAATCCACCGATAATGTTATGTTCTTCAGCAGAAACAGCACATCCAGTTTTTTGAATGGATTTCAAAACGGCGTCTTTATCAATAGGTTTGATGGTGTGAATATTTATAACATCTGCTGTAATGCCTTTATTTTCAAGTATTCTTGCGGCTTCTACTGCAAGCCATACCATATGACCACAGGCAAAAATGGAAACATCATTTCCTTCATGTAAAACCTGTGCTTTTCCAATTACAAAATCTTCTTCTTTTGTAAAAATCGGCCAAACCGGACGACCGAAACGCAGATAAACCGGTCCTTCGAATTTGGCAATAGCTTTGGTCGCCGCTTTTGTTTGGTTATAATCAGCAGGAACAATGACCGTCATTCCAGGAAGCATTTTCATCATACCGATATCTTCAAGAATCTGATGGGTAGCGCCGTCTTCACCCAAAGTAAGTCCAGCGTGAGAGGCACAAATTTTTACGTTTTTTCCGCTGTAAACAACGCTTTGTCTGATTTGATCATAAACTCTTCCTGTAGAAAAATTAGCAAATGTTGTAGTAAATGGAATTTTACCGCCAATAGTTAATCCTGCAGCAACTCCAATCATATTTGCTTCTGCAATACCACATTGAACAAACCTTTCAGGAAATTCTTTGATAAAGCCATTTAGTTTTAAAGAACCCGCTAAGTCTGCAGTTAGTGCAATGATATTTTCATTTTCTCTGGCAGCTTCTAAAATTCCGTCACCGAAACCGCTTCTTGTATCCTTGTTTCCTGTTGATTGTATTGATGATAACATTTTGATTATATAAAGTTTTTGTTTGCTAATTTTTTTTCCCAGTTCCATGCGGTAAGCATCATGTCATCGAGGTTGTAAGCAGGAACCCACCCTAAAACCTGTTTTGCTTTTTCGTTGTTTGCAAAAATGCCGATGATGTCTCCTGCTCTGCGCCCGGCAATTGTGTAATTTAATTTTTGTTGGCTTACTTTTTCAAATGTATGGATAACCTCAAGTACCGTGTATCCGTTACCGGTACCTAGGTTGAATATTTCGCAATTTGATTTATTTTTTTCAGCGATAAGATAATCCAATGCCAGCGTGTGTGCGTGAGCGATATCTGATACGTGAATATAGTCTCTTACACAAGAGCCATCTCTTGTCGGATAATCGTTACCGTAAACTTGCATTTGCGGCAACTTGCCAATCGCAGTTTGTGTAATGGCCGGTACCAAATTGGCTGGTCGGCCAATAGGAATTTCACCGATTTCTCCTGAAGGATGCGCTCCAACCGGATTGAAATATCTTAACAAAATGGATTGAATATGATTACTGTTGGCGGTTTGTTGCACAATTTCCTCTCCCATTTGCTTGGTAGAACCATAAGGAGATTCCGCTTTCTTCATTGGTGAATCTTCTGTTACTGGACTGCTGTCCGGATTGCCATATACTGTACATGAAGAAGAAAATACAAAATTAGGAACTGCAAATTCTTCACAACAACGAAGAATATGAATTAAAGAATTCAGATTGTTATCATAATAGAGAAGTGGGTTTTCAACAGATTCTCCTACAGCCTTGTAAGCGGCAAAATGTATGATACCGATGATATCGGGATTTTCTTGAAAGATGGCATGGGTGTCATCAAATACGCAAAGATCTACATTGTAATTTTTGATTTTTCTTCCGATAATCTTTTCAACACCATTTAAAATTTCTGGATTGCTGCGGCTGTTATTATCAGCGGAAATTACTTCATAGCCGTGTTGAATCAAATCCACAATTGTATGAGACCCAATAAAACCACAA
Organism: Streptomyces griseus; assembly: GCA_943323705.2. Taxonomy (GTDB): domain Bacteria; phylum Bacteroidota; class Bacteroidia; order Chitinophagales; family Chitinophagaceae; genus Ferruginibacter. Next base: position 11,270 of record CALPIT020000045.1, on the reverse strand, counting down.
CCGCCTGTTACAAGAATTTTTTTCATTTTTTCAATGACTTTAATAGAGCAAGTACAAAAAGCAATCGAAATATTTTTTTAAATATTTCTCAGCGCAAAGAAAGGAAAAAACAATGATAGCAGTCGAATCTTTATGGTTATATTTTTACAAGTGAGGGTAAAAATAATGTGCAATTAAATAAAATATTGCTGCTAACAAACCACTGATAGGAATTGTTAGAATCCAGGCCCACAAAAGATTAACCGTTACGCCCCATCTTACTGCCGACAAACGCTTGGTAGCACCAACACCAATTATTGAACCGGTAATGGTGTGCGTAGTACTTACAGGTATTTTCAATGCTTCAGTTAAAAATAGGGTAATGGCACCGGCTGTTTCAGCGGCAACACCTTCAAAGGGGGTTACTTTCGTGATTTTGGTCCCCATCGTTTTTACAATCTTCCAGCCACCACTCATGGTACCCAATGCAATGGCTGCATAACAAGCCAGTGGAACCCACCAAACCATGTGATCAAGGCTATAAATACTTGGATCATATGCTATGAGCGCTGCCATGATAATACCCATTACTTTTTGAGCATCATTACCACCATGACCAATACTGAAAGCCGCCGATGAAACTAGTTGCAATCTCTTAAACCATGCGTTGGCATTATGGGCATTAAGTCCGTTTAAAAACAATGTAAAACTAGCCATGATAACAAGTATCCCAGATAGTAACAGCCATTTAAAATTAGAGGCTGTGAAAATAATTTGCATGGGATAGCTAGAAAAATGTGTTTTAAGTTTTGATGGCTCTGTAACCATATTGTTTCTGAGGAAAAGAAAAACACCTATAAAAACCAATAGGGCAATAATCTTCGGCATCCATCCCTTTTTAAATGAATGAATAAACCAAAGAGATATGATGAAAGCGATGATCATACCAATAATTGGAGCAAGTAAAATAAAAGAAATCGTTTTTAAAATAGGTTCTGAATTGATGGCAGAAAAACCACGGTAAGCAATGGCTGCACCAGCAAAAGCACCAATCAATGCATGCGATGAAGATGAAGGAATGCCAAACCACCATGTAAATAAATTCCAGAAAATAGCTGATAATAAACCTGAAAAAATAACCAACAGCATTTCATGACCCGAGACAATTTCAGGCTTTACTGTTTTGGCAATTGTATTAGCAACACCATGATCTTTGAAAATGAAATAAGCAACAAAATTGAATAAAGCAGCCCAAACAACAGCTTGTCCAGGTGTTAATACTTTAGTTGAAACAACGGTTGCAATAGAATTAGCCGCATCATGAAATCCGTTGATATAATCAAACAGAAGCGCTAAAGCAATAATGACGATAAGAAAACTCATAAATTAATTTTGGCAGATACTCTTGAATTGTAAAACCTGAATTAAGATTACGCGTACTTGATGATAATTGATTCAATGACATTAGCCGCATCTTCACATTTATCAGTCACAATTTCCATAATCTGATAAATTTCTCTTTTCTTGATTACTTCTTTCGCGTCAGGTTCTGTTGCGAAAAGCCTTTCAATGCTCATGTCGAAAATATCATCTCCTTGGTTTTCGATACTGTTAATGGCAACTAGTGCATCAGTGATTTGACGCATGTTTTTCATGTTACGCAATTCAGTAACGGCCTTGTGTACCTGAATGCATCCTAAAGCAATAAGGTCGGCCATTTTTTGAATGCCAATATCATTTGGATCTACATGATAAAAATTTATCTTTTTTGCAGAAGCATATATGTAATCAGCGATATCATCTAAAGAAGTAGCTAGATAGTGAATATCTTCTCTGTCGAAAGGAGTAATAAAATTTTTACCGAGTTCAGTAAATATCTGGTGCGTGTAATCATCATTGATATGCTCCATATCTTCTACTTCTTTAATCAGTTTAGCGCGCTGTTCAAAATCAGGTTCAATGACAACTTCTTTTAATTTTGCACCCATTTTTACAAGTACTTCCGATACGTTTTCAAATAGCTGGTAAAATACCCTGTCTTTGGGAAGAAAAATCTTTAGAATTGTGTTAAAAGCCATATTAGTAATATTTAATGCAAAAATAGAATTTTAGTTTTCGGCTCGATTATTCTACTATTAATTTATAATGAACAATTTAATCTTCAAAAACTCCGCTAAGAAACTCTATTTTATTCATATTTAGTCGTTTTTAAGTCAGTTTCTTAACAATCATAACAACATCAATTTTCATCTACAAAATATTGAAGATGTGCTGTAATTCAATGTAGCATTGAGTTTAAGAAGATAATAAAGCTGTCGATTAGAAATCGCTTAACAATTTGGTAACATTAAGGTAATATTATGGTAACGTTTAGTTTACATTCCAATAATATATATGTAGTCACTTTGCGTCAAACTTAAGGAACGCATGAAACGCTATTTGCTAAGCGTGGCACTATTGCTACATACATTACTCTCATTCTCCCAAACCGGAAAAATCGAAGGAAAAATTACTGATGCTTCAACTGGATCTCGAATTGCATCTGTTACTATTCAAATTCCAGAAAAAAATATTACTATAGCTGCGGATGTTGATGGCAGATATAATGTCAATCTCGATGCTGCAAAGAAATATACTTTAAAAATTTCTGCAGTAGGGTACAAAACAAAAATTCTTGACGATGTACAGCCTGTTCCTAACCAAACTTTATCTGTTGATATTGTTTTGGAACAAGCTAAAAAAACTGAAATTGCTGTTGAGGTAAGATCTTCTGTAAGAAAAGAATCAACCAATTCATTGATTGCGTTACAAAAAAACACTTCCGTTGTGGCTCAGGTTATTAGCGCCGAAGCCATTAGAAGAAGCCCGGATAAAAATACCGGCGAAATTTTAAAAAGAGTGCCGGGGACATCGGTTCAAGAAGGAAAATATCTAGTGGTAAGAGGATTAAGCGATCGTTACAATCAGGCCATGTTGAACGGAATTTTATTGAGTAGCACCGAACCCGATAGAAAGACTTTTAGTTTTGATATTTTTCCTGCTGCCATGATCGATAATATCGTGATGAATAAAACATTTGTTCCGGAATTGCCGGGCGAGTGGGCAGGAGGATTGGTTCAAGTGCAAACAAAAGATGTGCCTTCTTCTAGCTTCTTTAATATCCAATTAGGAACCGGCTTCAACAGCAATACCCTTGGCAGAACATTTCTTCAAGCAGAAGGAGGAAGTTTTGACTTTCTCGGCATTGATGACGGTACAAGAGCTTTGCCATCAGATTTACCTTTGCGTTATGCTTTCAGCCAATTGAGCTCTAATGAAAAAACAGCTTATGGCAAACAATTTCGGAACAATTGGACACCCATAGCAAGCAGTGCTCCGCTCAATGCTACCCTTCAATTAAATGGAGGCGGAAATACAAGGATTTTCGGAAAAAAAGTTGCCGGTATTTTCGCCATCACTTACAACAGCAGCAACAAGATTACACCTTTCAATAACGTGTTTATTGCAAATAATAACGGTGACGTTGAGTTGACTTATGAAAACAAAAAGTACAACAAGGAAATCTTAATGGGTGGTTTGGCAAACGTAACTATTCAGTTTAATAACAATAATAAAGTTTCTTTTAAAAATCTAATCAACGTAAATACAAGTAATTCGGTTGTAGACAGGTATGATGGAAGAGATTATATCATTAGTGGTGGCGGCAACGGGGATAGAGTAAGAGCTACTGAAATTGGCTTTAAAGAAAATGTGTTCTTCAATACTCAAGTTGTTGGTGAGCACAATATCAGCAAACACAATGTACGCTTCAAATGGTATGGAGGTTTCAATATTTTGGATCAATATGTGCCTGATCAAAGACGTTTATTTTATACGCAAGATGGTAATGATCCTTCAGCTCCTTATTATGCGCTGTTGGGCTTAGGAGCAGGACAAAAAAGCGGAAGTATTTTCTATGGTTTCTTAAATGATTACATATATAACACCGGAACAGATATTAGTAAAACTTTTGACTGGAAAGGGAAAAAACATACTATTAAAGGAGGTTATCTTTTTCAAGTAAAAGATCGTTTGTTTGATAGCCGTCCTTTCTTTATCAACACTGCCAGCAACGCATTAAAGCAATTGCCTGCAAATGAAATTTTTGCTGCTGATAATTTCGGAACCGGTAATGATAAACTTCAGTTCGATGAAATCAGTGGAAATGCATTTCGCTATATGGCCAACACTATTATGAATGCCGCATACTTACAATTCGACAATCCGATTGGAGAAAAATTCAGAATGGTTTGGGGCGTTCGCTTTGAAAGTTTTGATCAATTGGTGGGAAGCGTTAGACAAGAAGATCCAAGACATGTGAATACATTGGTTCAGGATTTCTTGCCTGGAATAAACCTTACCTATAAAGCAAATAACAAAACTAATTTACGTTTTGCTGCCAGTCAAACTGTTGTGAGACCTGAATTCAGAGAGTTGAGTCCATTTGCGTTCTATGATTTTGAATTGGGTGCACAGGTAGTTGGTAACAAATCTGCACAACGTACTAAAGTTTCGAATATTGATCTCCGTTATGAATTGTATCCACGCTCTGGCGAGTTGTTTACCTTCGGTGTATTCTTCAAACATTTCGATAAACCAATTGAATATTATTTCAACAGAACAGGTCCCGGTACAAATACTTTCAATATCCTCAACACAGATATCGCTACTGCATTTGGAGCAGAGGCTGAGTTCAGGAAGAAGCTTGATATGACCAACTTTTTGAAACACTTTACTATTAGTGGCAATTTCAGTTATATCTACAGCAATGTAAAAGATACGTCCGGATCAGTTAATCGCCCATTACAAGGCCAGAGTCCTTATTTAGTCAATTTCGGTATTCAATATGATATTGAAAAATTAGGATTGAATACTACTTTATTATTCAATCAGATTGGCAGAAGAATTCTATTTGTTGGTAATGAAGCTGTTTCTGATATCTGGGAAAATCCAAGATCCTTACTTGATTTTCAATTGGCCAAAAAAGTGCTGAATAAAAAAGGAGAAATCAAAATCAATATCAGTGATATCCTGAATTTGCAGGTTAAATATTATCATGATCTCGATAACAGTAAAACATATTCAAAGAACTCAAAAGATGTGTTAGCTATTTCTAGAAACTACGGTACCAATTTCAGTATTTCATTTTCATACAACATTAAATAAATCAGAAAATAAAACAAAAACTATGCAACGCTTAAGTTATTTAATCATCGCTTTTTTAATCACTTCATCTGCATGTCGTAAAATTGAAGTAGATGGAGCACCTGCCAACAACAATAACAACAATGGTACCACAGAGAATACCATTCTTGAAGGCCGAATTACAGCCAACAGAACTTTGAAGGCAGATTATATTTACAAACTTCGTGGATTGGTATACGTTACTAACGGTGCAGTGTTGACCATTGAGCCGGGAACGAAGATAGTAGGAGAGCAAGGAAGAACGGGAGGATTGATTATTACAAGGAGTTGCAAAATCATTGCAGATGGTACCGCAGATAAGCCAATCGTATTTACATCAGAAGCGTCTACGCCTGCACGTGGTGATTGGGCAGGATTGGTAATTCTTGGCAATGCGCCAACCAATGCGAGTTACAATGGTCAAGTGGGTATCGGTGAAATAGAAGGTGGTATCAACAATAGCGATGGCTTGGGATTGTATGGATTAGGTGCTAGCAGCAATCCTGCAGACAACAGTGGAATTTTACGTTATGTAAGAATTGAATTTGCAGGGTATGCATTTTTACCTGATAAAGAAATCAACGGACTAACCATGGGTGGTGTAGGTAATCAAACCATCATCGATTATGTACAAGTAGCCTATGCAAATGATGATAGTTTCGAGTGGTTTGGGGGAACTGTAAATTGCAAACATTTGATTGCTTACAAAGGATTAGATGATGATTTCGATACTGATAATGGATTTGTGGGTAAAGTACAATATGCAATTGGTTTCAGAGATAGTGCGATTGCAGATATCAGTGGAAGTAACGGATTTGAAAGTGATAATGATGCAGGAGGAAATGCTACAACACCACAAACTACCGCTGTTTTCAGTAACGTTACACTTGTTGGTCCAAGAGCAACTTTATCAAACATAGGAAACTCAAATTTTAGAAGAGGTATTCATGCAAGAAGAAATTCAGCTATCAGTATATTCAATTCAATTGTGATGGGATGGCCAACAGGATGGTTATTGGATGCAAGCACAGGAACACCAACAGATTTAAATTTAGTAGCAGCAACCCCTAAAGCAGTTTATGCCAACAATATCATTGCAGGCAATTCAACACAGTTAAGTTATACCGCAAGCGCTTCTGCTCCAACAGGTTGGGCTTTATTGGATTTCTCCAACTACATTGGAAGAGCTAATGGCGGCAATACCTTGTTGACAAATACTTCAGATGTACAATTGACATCGCCATTTAGTTATGATAATACTATAGATTTTAATCCTCAATCAGCATCACCTGCATTGACAGGTTCGGCTTTTTCAGATCCTAAACTAACAACATGGTTTACACCTGTAGCTTATCGTGGCGCTTGTGACGCATCAGATGCTTGGTGGAAAACCTGGACAAGATATAACTACTAATTTTAGGTTTGTTTTATTTTAATGATTAAGGCTGCTTCAGATAATGAAGCAGCTTTTTTTATCCAGCATCCAGCATCCAGCATCCAGTATCCAGTATCCAGCATCCATTATCTAGCCTATCCAGCCTATCCAACGCAACGCCCCTTTCAGGAGACATTGCTGAGAAGAGGTGTTATCTAGTATCCAGCCTATCCAGCTTATCCAGTATCCAGCATCCAGTATCCATTATCTAGCCAATCCAGCTCCCACCCTCATAACCTTTTCATAACCTTTTATTAATAAATACAAAACAATTTGGAAACATTCGAAGAATAATTTGCACCCTTTACAAAAGCATAGTTCAATTTATTATAAACGTTTCCTTAAGCAAATAGCATGCAAAATCATGCTAGTAGTCACCATTATTCTTAATGGTGACATTTTTTTTAATAACATTCAATTAATAATATTTTAATGAAAAGGAAACATTGGCAAAATAATTTGCATCAAAATTAATTTGCTATTAAAATGAATGTATTTCTAAATTATCTGAAAAACGGCAAAACATTTTTAATAACAACCGGTTTGTTTTTAATCTTTTCTCTATTCTCCCTATTAATTATTGGTACTTCATCAACTCCTCTATTCAATAAAGTAATACATCATACCTGGATGAACATTTTTTTCAGTAACCTCACATTCATGGGCGATTCTTTTTTTATCATACTCATGTCTGTATTTATAATTTTATATCTTCAAAAAATAAGACTTGGTTTGAAATTGTTACTTGGGTTGCTACTTACAACGTTCTTTGTTCAATTATTGAATCAAATTTTTATTTATGATTTTTTTGACTTTTACATTGAAAGTGGGCAGTATCTTTTTGTCAATCAATCAAAAGCCAATGAGGCTTTAAGGACTGTTATATCATCACATACAGCTATAGTTTTTACTTGGGCAACTATTTTGAGCATTAAGTTGAAACAAATTAAGTACCAAAGACTATTTTTTTTCTTGGCGATTTTTGTATCCTTCTCTCGTCTATATCTGGCCCCTCATCAATATTTTCATCTGATTACAGGAGCCGGTGTAGGCTTGCTTTCGGGGTTGTTAGTGTATCTGTTGCAGATAAATTTTATCACATCACTTAAAAAATCGGCTAGATTACTGAAGCTCAATTCAGAAATATCAGATCGTTACACTAATTTTCAAATTCGCTAATACTAATTCTTAGACTTACTATTTCTTATCAATTTTTTCTTGATGTTCACTCACCATATTTGCTTTTGTTATTTGGGGTTAACTGCCCATTGATATAAAAAAATAACAAATAATAAAATTTCGGCATCATTATTGTAAGTATTAATGACTAAACATATATCTGATTTGGTAAATCTTATCAGATAGCATGATGTTGAAGTTATCCACATCATATTTTAATCCCCAACCCTTTAACTTGAAGATATTCACAAGTGCTTTTTTCTGTGAATAACCACATGCTTTCTTTACATCTAGTGTTTTTTCAATATTTAAAAGATGTAATGTTGCAAAGCATTACTAATTATTGTAAATGTGAATGTGATTTATGTGTTGAATGTGATTAACATGATTAGTTCAAGTGTGAAAGCGATTGACAAAATCGTCATTTAAAATCTGACAACTGGTTTACCTAATAGTTAACCAACTCCTGAAAAAACCTACCTCTCAACCCACAAGGCATGCGAATGCATGATACACATTAATTAATGTGTGTTAATGTTATTCTAGTGCAAAAATTTTGAACAACCAATAACTAAAAGCTGCATAATTTGCAATAACAGTGCTTTTTCCTCTGAAAAGCTTGTTATTACTGCGTTGCATGTTCTTATGCTATTGGATTCAATATTGAAAACAAAGATCGTCGTACACTTTAAAAATTAAAAAACCACATATGCTATCCCCAAAGTCTACCAACTTTAGAGCCATTCAGTTCTTAATGGCTTCTGCTTTTTTCTTTATCTCAGTTTTGAATGCCAATGCACAGTTGAGAAACACCAATGCCCAGCAAGCCGTGTCTTGCATACAGGGAACGTTAAGTGCTTCACCTTCGGCTGTTTGCGCCGGTGGTAGTACAACACTAACGGCTACGCCTGCTAGTTTGACGAACTGTTTTTCGGCTAGTTTGATTACCGCAGGTAACGTGAATTACCAGTATTCATCAACTTTTGTAGACAACAACCAGAATGTATATTTCTCTGGGGCTTACACAGGAAATATAAATGTAGCAGGACAGTCCTTGCCTGCTATTGGAAGTAGGGATTTCTTTATGGCCAAATACAGCGCATGTGGTGCGGAGGGTTGGGCCATTTATGGAAGTTCTTCTAATAATGACCAGTTGGGTAATGATGGAGGTAAAGCGATTGCAGTAGATAACCAAGGAAATACGTATATAGTAGGAAGATACAATGCGAATAGTGTTATATATAGTTCGACAGGAAGTAGATTTGTTCCACAATCTTATGTTTCTAATTCAGGGTTTCCTAATGGACAAGATGGTTTTTTAATAAAAGTAAATGGAACTGGCGCTATTGAGTGGGGTGTTACCATTTACGGTGGAAGTAACGATGGCTTTAATGGTGTAACAGTAGATGGTGACGGAAATCCAATTGTGACCGCTGTTTACAATGCCAATCCGATAACTGGCGGAGTTCAAATCTTTGATGCTAACGGATCAAGTTTCATTAGTTCCGGAAACATCAACGGTTCAACAGCCGCTGTTATCAAATTCAATACACTAGGCGCAATGCAGTGGATTACCAAAGTTTACAATAAAGATGCAGTGGCATCAAGTGTTGTGTCTGACGGTTCAAGTATTTATTTTACAGGTTGGCACAATGCAACAACAAGCGGAGCGCCCTTACAAGTATTAGACGCATCAAATAATACCAATAGTATAACCAGTTCAGGAATCGGTAATGGCTTTCTTATTAAGTTGAACAATAATGGTAATTGGCAATGGGGTAAAACAATTGGAAATGGTGGTGATTTGATAAACACACTTACTTATATTAACGATGTGACTGTTGATGGTACTGGAAATATTTGGACAGCAGGATATTACAGTGGAAATGGAGATCGTTCTGCTTTCGATACTATGCAAAATGAGTCAGGAAAGACTTATGGTCTGATTGCCAAATATGATGCATCTGGAAACCTCATGCTGATGAAATCTCGTCAACAATCGGCAACGGATACACGCTTTTATGGTATCGCAGTCAATGGCAATACAGTAGCAGCTTGTGGAAATTTCAGAGGAGATACTGGCGGGTTTAACGATATTTTGTTGGTTACATACGATAATAATGGAAATATTATTCGCGATAAAACAGGTGGAACCAATAATGCTGATGATATAGCATATTGTGTAAGACCATTTAGATATGGTTTCATGATCAGCGGAGCTAACGGTGCCGGAGCTACGATACCTTCTGAAGGTGCAACTGCAGCCAATGAGGGTTCATTTTTGTGGAATACAACTGGTGGAACCATTACACCAACCGTTTCATGGGCTGATATGAATGGCAATGCGATATCAGGTAATCCAATTACAGTTACACCAGAATCAAACACTACTTATTATTGCACCTTTGATGATGGGTTTACAACGTGCACGCAGAGTGTGGATGTGAATGTTATTAATCCTGTTATCACAACTACTAATATATCTATTTGTAGAGGTCAGATTTATACAGATCCAGGATCTGGAAATCAATATAGTGTTGCCGGCTCATATGAAATTTATTTAAACAGCTCGGATGGTTGTGATTCAACTTCTATTGTTAATATTAGACTTTTACCACTTTCTAATAGTACTACTAATACTTCAATTTGCTCAAATTTATTACCTTATTCCTGGAATGGTGAACAATTTCCTCAAGCTGGAACATATTCAGTTACACTCATCGGTGCTAATGGTTGTGATTCTATAGCAACACTTAATTTATCAGTTATTCCTACAACTTCAAGCAGCGAAGATGTTACTGCTTGTAACACTTACAACTGGAATGGTAATGATTATTCAGCATCTGGTGTTTATACTTTCACATCACAAAATGCTAATGGTTGTGATTCAGTTGCGACTTTGAATTTAACAATTAATGTGTCAACATCAAGTTTAACTGATGTTACTGCTTGTAACACTTACAATTGGAATGGTAATGATTATACTGAATCTGGTGTTTATACTTTCACATCACAAAATGTAAATGGTTGTGATTCAGTTGCTACATTGAACTTGACAGTTAATTTGTCAACATCAAGTTTAACAGATGTCACAGCATGTAACACATACAACTGGAATGGAACTGATTATTCAGCATCTGGTGTTTATACTTATACAACTCAAAATGCAAATGATTGTGATTCAGTTGCTACTTTGAATTTAACGATTAACACATCAACTTCAAGCAGCGTAGATGTTACTGCATGTAACACCTACAGGTGGAATGGTACAGATTATTCAGCATCTGGTGTTTATACTTTCATATCGCAAAATGCGAATGGTTGTGATTCAGTTGCAACGTTAATTTTGACAATCAATACATCAACAACAAGTTCAACTGATGTTACTGCTTGTAATACATACAACTGGAATGGTAACGATTATACTTCAAGTGGAACTTATACATTCAATTCT
>CALPIT020000044.1 GCA_943323705.2 Streptomyces griseus | reverse complement strand
ATCAGATTTACAACCTCTAGAATTGTAAACTACATGTTTTATCGTTTTCGGACCAGGTGTAGTAAATATAACACTTGGATTGCATTGATTTGAAAATTGACCATTGCCCAAATCCCACCAGCATTGTGTTATAGCCAGCCCATCATTAGAATAAGAAGAGTCTAACAATTGTATAGATTGTCTTTCACATGCTATAGTATCTCTCATATCAGCAACCGGTTTATCAGCCACAAACACACTAAGTGTTACTGCTGTTCCTGCACAAGCTGAACTTCCTGAGTTTGAGCTGGTAAGTGTTACATTATGAGGACCGGCAGTAGTGAAAATATGTGATGGATTTTGAATAGTTGCAGGAAAAGCACTGTCACTATAATTCCATTGCCAATAATTAACGCCACCAAAAGTGGTAGTAGACAAGTCTTGAAAATATGTTGGTGTTCCCAAACAAACTGAATCGGTAAAAGTAAAGGCTACTTGAGGACGATCGGAAATAGCAATATCACGGTAAAGCGTATCCGAAACACATCCTTCGAGTGTTTTTACAAAAAATTTGATGTGCTTAATGCCTGGTGTACTGTAAGTTGTGAATGTGTTTTGATTGGTTGACGTGATACCTAAATTATCAAGTTCCCAGAACCAAGTATTAATCGTTCCTACTGCTACATCAGAAGTATCTGTAAACAACACTGGTGTATTCAAGCAAGAACCTGAAGTCGTAAACCCTGCCACAGGTTTAGAACCAACATTAACCAATTGATTAAAAACTTCCTGACAACCGTCAAGACTAGTAACGGTTAACACAACTGTAAAATTACCACCCGTAGTATAAGTATGAACCGGATTTACAACATTTGTTACTACTGGGGATCCATCGCCAAAATCCCAGGTGCGTGTTACAGGATTTGAGAAACTTACTGTAGAATCAAAAAAAGTAATCGGTTCGTTAACGCATTTTTTTTGATTAGGTAAGAAATAAAATGAAGGTGTTAATTGCGTACAAAATTTTTGAAGATTATTGAGTCCACCCGTAGCACCTGTAAATCCCCAATACACTAGATTGTTACCTCCAAAAATATTGGTTACAATATCGTTTGTGGCATTTACCCTAGGTTGATTGTCAAAAAATACTGACATATTTTTTGTCACCGCATTCCACACAATTCTTAAAATATGATCCTGACAGTCTTCGACATTGCTGTTTGTTGCTGATATCTGGGTATATGGAGTTAATGTATTAGCAGAAAGATGATTGATGTTTCCATTGGTTTGTATGGCAATATGGTCGTAAAAAGGATCGAAATCAGGACTTGAATTTTGATAGGTGTCTAATGTAACAGCTACTGACGGAGAAATGCCTTCAAAGCCCATTCCTCCACCATTAGTTCCTACACTTGTACTAATGGGCTGTAACACAAACGCTATACCGTCTGCTCCGTTAAAATCAGTGCAACCTAAAAAAACTTGAAACGTAAAATCAAAGGATTGAGATAGATCTATTTTTGTATTGTTCCAAACAGATCCTTGTTGAGTATTTATACTTTGTGTAAGCGTATAACAATGGCAATTGTCCTGAGTAGCATTACCGTTAATAGTATATTGACCTGCAGCAACAAAATTTATGAACAATCCAATAATAAAAAATATACGCTTCATATCACTGAAAAAAATAAAAGTAATTAATTCTAGTATTGTAATAAAAAGAAAAAAGCCGCTTATCGCTAAACGGCCTCAAAAATATTTTTTTTTAGTTTACCAAGATTTTTTGGCAACACCATTTTTTACTGCTTCCAAAGCAGCTGCTTCTCCAAGCATAGTTGTCATTTTATTTCCTTTTCCGTCATTACCCTGTGCCATATATCCGCCACGGGCTGTTTTAGTTATTACTGCATCTTGCATTGGAACATTTTTTTCTTTTGTTTTCATGCAATAAGCTGTGATCATTTTTGACATTTTAATAGAATTTAATGTTAGTAAATATAGTTTTAAGCTTGCGCTTATCGAACAAGCTACTAAAAATAGTTATTTTACCCAAAAACAATTCAAAATTCATCTCCACATTATGTGGACATTGATAAAAATTGTCCTTTTTTGCAAAAATCAATGCTTTAAACATCAATTTTCGCATATTTCGCATGGGTTTCAATGAATTCTCTTCTTGGAGGTACCTCATCGCCCATTAACATACTAAAGACTCCATCTGCATTTGAAAGACTGTCGATAGTAACTTGTTTCAATGTTCTGGTTAATGGATTCATGGTTGTTTCCCAAAGTTGTTCCGCATTCATCTCTCCCAAACCTTTATATCGTTGTATGGTTACGCTATCATCTTTTCCTTGTCCTATTTTGGTAACCCAACTTTTTCTTTCAACATCGTTCCATGCATATTCCTGATCTTTTCCTTTCTTCACCAAGTATAAAGGAGGCTGAGCGATATATACAAAACCTTGCTCTACAAGTTCTTTCATATAGCGGAATATAAATGTTAAAATCAAAGTCGCGATATGACTTCCATCCACATCGGCATCGGTCATGATGATTAATTTATGATATCTCAATTTTGAAATATCAAGAGCCTTAGCATCTTCCATAGTTCCAATCTTCACACCCAAAGCCGTAAACATATTTCTGATTTCCTCATTATCATAAATCTTGTGTTCCATCGCTTTTTCAACATTGAGGATTTTACCTCTTAATGGAAGAATCGCTTGGAAGCTTCTGTCTCGGCCTTGCTTGGCTGTACCACCTGCCGAATCTCCTTCGACAAGGAATAGCTCACATTTTCCTGGATCTTTTTCAGAACAATCGGCTAACTTACCTGGCAAACCTCCTCCTACTAAAACACTTTTTCTTTGCACCATATCACGAGCACGTTTAGCCGCCGCTCTTGCCTGTGCAGCCAAAATTACTTTTTGTATAATCGTTTTTGCATCACGTGGGTTCTCTTCCAAATAAGCTTCCAATACCCTGCTTAATGTGGTATCCACAATTCCCATTACCTCACTGTTACCCAATTTGGTTTTAGTCTGACCTTCAAACTGAGGCTCAGGAACTTTTACTGAGATAATCGCCGAAATACCTTCTCTGAAATCATCTCCCTCAATGGCCACTTTTGCTTTTTCAAACATCCCCTGTTTTTCACCATAACTTTTGAAAACACGGGTGATGGAACGTCTGAAACCGGCAACGTGTGTACCGCCTTCAATGGTATTGATATTGTTTACATAGCTAAAAAGATGTTCTTGATAACTTGCATTGTAAACCATGGCAACTTCAACAGCAACATTACTTTTCTCATCAAGTCCTTCGCAATAAATCGTAGTAGGAATTAATGGAGCACGATTAGCAATTTTGTCGATATTTTCAACAAACTCTACAATACCACCTTCACTATAAAATGTTTTTGTATAATGGTTTCCTGCTTCGTCTAATTCACGCAAATCATTTAAGATAATGGTGATTTTTCTATTTAGGTAAGCCAATTCTTTCAACCTGCCTTCAAGGATATCTTTCACATAAAGGGTTGTTGTAAAAATCGAACCATCGGGCCAAAATTGAACGCGGGTTCCGGTTTTATCAGAAGTACCAATTTCACGAACTGAATATTGAGGAATACCAGTTGCATATTCCTGCTCAAATATTTTTCCTTCTCTATGAACAGTGACTACTAATTTAGTACTCAAGGCATTTACACAACTCACACCTACTCCATGCAAACCACCGGAAACTTTGTAAGAACCCTTATCAAATTTACCCCCAGCATGAAGTACGGTCATAACAACTTCCAATGCACTTCTGTTTTCTTTCGTATGCATTCCGGTTGGAATACCTCTACCATCATCCTGAACAGTTATCGAATTGTCTTCGTTAATGGTAACGGTAATATTTTTACAATGACCAGCTAATGCTTCATCAATTGAGTTATCAACAACTTCATATACAAGATGATGCAAGCCTTTTACACTGATATCACCAATATACATGGCGGGCCTTTTTCTAACCGCTTCTAACCCTTCTAAAACTTGAATGCTGTCTGCACTGTAGGAACCTGCTTGAGGTGTAGGAATTGTCTCCATTTCTGTACTCATAATTTCTTCAAAATCTCTTTAATATGTTCAAAATCAGATTTCAGCAAATATATCGAATATAAAGGGGTTATGAGCTTTTATTTTGTCTAATTTTTCTGCTTTTTATCCTCATTTTTTGTGTGGAAAAAACATGCATTTGGGGAGAATAAAAGTTTATGAAAAGAAATAAATCAGAATAATATCCCAAATTCCGCTTTTAAAGGTTGATTTGCTTGAATATACTACACATTCTTAAATTTCATTTGTAACTTCGTTTCTGATTTTATGATTGAAAGCACAAACATATCGGCATTTTTAGCACAACAGTCTCTCTCTTTTGATAAGGGTTTGATTTTGCAAGATATTGAGAGGAATGTACCCGGCTCTGTGAAATATGCCATTAAACGTTATCGAAAATTATCCACCTGGAATGCTGAAGATACGGGCGCGATGATTTATCATTTTAATCCAAAAAATCCGGCAGAAAATCATCTTGAACTCAGATTCTGCGTATCAGGTAATTTCTATTGTAAAGAAAAAGCGAGCGAATGTGATCATTGCAAATTCAACGCCAGCAGTAATTGTATAGAAAAAATCGAAAGTATTGACGTACTCAGTTTTACATTCAGCCCAACTTATCTCAAACAATTTGCTAAGGCACATAAAAACGAAAACTCAATTACTGAAAAAGTAGTTTCTTTTACACAAGATCAATCTTTCATAAAATCTGGACCTGTTTGCCGGAAAACAAGTGTTGCCATTCAACAATTATTGAATCATAACTACACCGATACCCGGGAAAATATTTTCATTAACGCTCAAACTCAGATTATTTTATTACATACAACAGATAACATGTTGAGTAACAAGGATGAGAGTTTGGTGCAGAGCAGATTCCTGAATGTTGAGGAAGACCGTGAGAAAATTATCAATGCGAGAGAAATACTACTCCAACATATTTGCGAACCGATAACCATTAAGGCGTTAAGTAGAAAAGTAGCTATCAACGAATGTTACTTGAAAAAAGGATTCAAAGAGATTTTTGGCACGACCATCTTCGACTTTTACCAAAACCAACGCATGGAACACGCTAAATATTTACTTTACAACAAACACCTTAGCGTTACAGAAGTAAGTTCAATGCTCGGCTATTCATCCATCTCTCATTTCAGTACTGCTTTTAAAAAACATACTGGGATTAAGCCTTGTGAATTGTTGATGCAGGTGTGAGCTGGATATACTAGATAAGCTGGATACTAGATACTGGATTGCCTAACCATTAAAACAGCGAAGCGACTTAAGCCATTAAACGACAAACACCCAAACCTCAAACAATTCCAGCCATACACATCAACGAAACAACCATAACAACTACAACTCGATAGGAGTTACATTTTTTATACAAAAAAGGCAATACCATTCGATATTGCCAGTTCTTCATTAAATTATTTAACCTTAACTAGAAAAGGTAAGGGGTCTTTCAAAGTTGATTTTAAAGCGAGTATCATTCCATTTGCTATTTAAAAAAAGGACAGGAGCAGGAATACTCCCAAATCCGTTAAAAACCTAAACCAGCAAATGTATTTTCATAAGTTGAAACAATTTCATAATCAATATGAACTAAAAACAAGATGACATTGAAACGAAAAATGCTTCTTTAAGTAAAAATTATTTCAAAGAAAACGGATTATAAAGGTGATTTTTCAAGCGGATAGTTGTTGAATAAGAGCGTATATTCTTTTTAGCTAATATTGTGCCAAAAATTAATTCTGTGTAAAATCTTTAAAAAAATCCACATTTTACATCCCAAAATACTGCTGAAAGGCTTTGTTGAATTGCATTCATGTTTCAATTCATTACCTTCGCAGCCTTATTTTTAAAATTACAGTGCAATAATTTATGGCTGCGAAATATAAAGAATACCAACAATTAAATTTACCCGGAATCAGCGAAGAAATGCTGCGCACATGGGACGCTGCATCCTCATTTGAAAAAAGTATATCCTTAAGAGAAGGCCAACAACCTTTTGTGTTTTTTGAAGGCCCGCCTAGTGCAAACGGAATGCCCGGCATTCACCATGTCATCTCAAGAACATTGAAAGACCTAGTTTGTCGTTACAAAACGATGAAAGGTTTTCAAGTAAAAAGAAAAGGTGGCTGGGATACCCATGGTTTACCTGTAGAACTAGGCGTAGAAAAAATACTCGGTATCACTAAAGAAGATATTGGAAAGAAAATTTCAATCGAAGATTACAATAAGAAGTGCCGCGAGGTGGTCATGCAATTCAAAGACAAATGGGATGATATCACCAAAAAAATGGGCTACTGGGTTGATCTCGATAACCCTTATGTAACTTTTGAAAACAACTACATCGAAACACTATGGTGGTGCTTGAGTGAACTTCATAAAAAAGGCTATTTGTACGAAAGTGTAAGTATTCAGCCCTACTCTCCCGCTGCAGGAACCGGATTATCATCTCATGAATTGAACCAACCGGGAACTTATAAAGATGTAAAAGATACAAGTGCAGTCGTAATGTTCAAGGCGATTGCTGAAACATTGAGTGAGTCTTTACAACAAACATTCGATGAAGAAACTAAGAAAGAATTCTTTTTGATGGCATGGACCACCACTCCATGGACCTTGCCTTCCAATCTGGGTTTGACCGTTGGGCCGGAAATTGAATATGTGATGGTTGAAACTTTTAATCCTTACACTTATTTACCCAACAAAGTAGTTTTGGCCAAGGCTTTAATTGGAAAACATTTTAAAGCTGAAGCAGAAAATACTCCTTTTGAAGATTATAAAGAAGGAGACAAATTAATTCCTTGGAAGATCATTTATACATTCAAAGGAAAAGATATTGAAGGATTGAAATACGAGCAATTGATTCCTTCTGAGGCCGGTTCGATTGAAAAAATCCTAGAAGAAACGCCTGGTGCTGAACCATTCAAAGTTATCCTTGGAGATTTTGTTACCACAGAAGACGGTACCGGTATTGTACATACAGCTCCTGCTTTTGGTGCAGACGATTACAAAGTAGGCAAGAAAAATAACATTGGCATTTTAACCTTGGTAGACAAACAAGGAAAATTCGTGGATGGTGTTGGTGAATTTGGTGGCAGATTTGTAAAGAACTACAAAGACGATCCTAATTATGCAGATGTAAACGTTGATATTTCTGTAAAACTCAAGAAAGAAAACCGCGCCTTCAAAGTAGAAAAATACGAACATAGTTATCCGCATTGCTGGAGAACCGACAAGCCTATCATTTATTATCCATTAGATGCATGGTTTATTAAAACTACTGCTGTTAAAGAAAGAATGGTGGAATTGAATAAAACCATTCAATGGAAACCGGCAAGTACAGGTAGCGGCAGATTTGGCAACTGGCTCGAAAACATGGTAGACTGGAACCTTAGCCGTAGCCGTTATTGGGGAACACCGCTACCGATTTGGAGAACTGAAGATGGAACGGAACAAAAATGTATTGGGGCTATTGAGGAATTAAAAGCTGAATTGTCTAAATCACTCGATGCGGGTTGCTGGAGCATTACAGATAACAAATCAAAAGAAGATGCTATTGCTCATCTGACTTCTGATTTACACAAGCCATTTGTTGATGAGATTGTTCTGGTAAGTGATTCGGGAAAGCCCATGAGAAGAGTACCGGATTTGATAGATGTATGGTTCGACAGCGGCGCCATGCCTTATGCTCAATGGCATTTCCCATTTGAAAATAAAGAAACATTCAAACAAAATTTCCCTGCAGATTTTATAGCCGAAGGAGTTGACCAAACAAGAGGTTGGTTTTACACTTTACATGCATTGGCTGTACTGCTTTTTGACAGTGTGGCTTATAAAACAGTGGTGAGTAACGGTCTCGTGTTGGATAAAGCAGGTAATAAAATGAGTAAGCGTTTGGGTAACGTGGTGGATCCTTTCCAAACGATAAATAGCTATGGTGCAGATGCTACAAGATGGTACCTGATTACCAATGCTTCTCCTTGGGACAGTTTGAAATTTGATGAGGAAGGTATCAAAGAGGTACAAAGGAAATTCTTTGGAACACTTTATAATACGTATCAATTTTTCGCGCTTTATGCCAATGTGGATGGTTTTGCTTTCAAAGAAAATTACATTCCACTTGACCAAAGACCGGAAATTGACCAATGGATCATTTCTTCATTGAATACTCTGATAAAATCGGTTACAGAAAATCTCGACGCTTACGAACCGACTCAAGCCGGAAGAGCCATCGAGGAATTTGTAGATGCACAGCTTAGCAACTGGTATGTGCGTCTTTGCAGAAGAAGATTCTGGAAAGGTGAATATGAGCATGATAAACTATGTGCATATCAAACTTTATATGAATGCCTTGAAACGTTATCAGGATTAATAGCACCTATTGCGCCTTTCTTTGCTGACTGGCTTTTTGTGAATTTGAATACTGTGAGTGGAAGAATGAAAAACGAATCCATTCATCATGAACTGTTTCCGATTTGCAATGAAAGCGTAATCAATTCTGATTTGGAAAAAAGAATGCAACTGGCTCAGGATGCTTCTTCTTTGATTTTGTCGATAAGAAAAAAAGTAAACATTAAAGTAAGACAACCTTTGCAAAAAGTTTTCATTCCGGCTTTGGATGCAACAATGGTTAGTAATATTAAATTGGCAGAAGATATAATAAAATCAGAAACTAATATTAAAGAGATAGAAATTCTAGATGCCAACAATGATTTTATCAGAAAGAAGGCGAAGGCAAATTTTAAAACATTGGGTAAAAAATTAGGCCCAAAAATGAAATGGGCGGCTACAGAAATAGAGAAATTTGATAATGCATTGATAGAAAAGGTGCAATCGGGAGACTATATATTAAACATAGATGCGATACAAAATGGTGAAGAAGCTATTATTATCAATGCCGAAGACATAGAAATTTCCACAGATAGCATACCAGGATATGAGGTAGCTGGAAAGGGAATTTTAACTGTAGCTTTAGACATTACCATTACACAAGAGCTTCAAAATGAAGGGAATGCGAGAGAATTGGTGAACAGGATTCAAACTGTAAGAAAGGAAAATAACTATGAACTTACTGACAGAATCGTGGTGAAGTTGAGTGAAAATGCTGAACTGCAAACATCAATAATAAAATTTAAAGACTATATTTGCCGCGAAATTCTAGCAGACACACTAGAATTCGAAGCCAATTTAATCTCCGGAATACCCATTGAAGTAAATGAATTACCCCTGATACTCAGCGTTCACAAAAAAACAAATTAGTATGGCAACCAAAAAACCAGCAGCTAAGCCTGCTAAGAAAGCGGCCCCTGCAAAAAAAGCGGCTCTAAAGCCAGTAAAAAAATCTGCTCCGGTTAAAAAAGCGGCAAAACCAGCTCCAAAAGTGGCTAAGCCAGCCCCAAAACCGGTTGCCAAAAAACCTGTTGTGAAAAAACCTGCAGCTAAACCAGCTCCAAAACCAGTTGCGAAAAAAGCAGCTCCAGTAAAAAAAGCAGCTCCAGCACCAGCTAAAAAAGTTGTTGCCAAACCAGTTGCGAAAAAAGCAGCTCCTGTAAAAAAAGCAGCTCCAGCACCAGCTAAAAAAGTTGTTGTTGCTAAGCCTGTTGCAAAAAAAGCCGCCCCAGCTCCTGTTAAAAAAGTGGCTGCTACAAAACCGGCTCCAGCGCCTGTAAAAAAGGTTGCGGAAGTAAAAAAGCCAACTCCTGCACCTGCTCCAGTTGTAAAAGAAAGAAAACAAGAGCCTGTAAAAACTCCTGCACCAAAAGCGATAGTAAAACCCAATCAACTCATCAAAGCAAGTGTTAAGAATCCTAAGGATATCAAAATACCTGCTCCAAAACCCGTAGCCTTGCCAAAAATAAATACAAAAACATCTCGTACTTATCAGCCGGATTTTACCAAATCAGTTCTTGATCAGCAAAAAAATGATCCAGGAGCTCCAATGGCCAGATATTCTGATAATGAATTAATGGAATTCAAAGAATTGATATACAGAAAACTTGAAGCCGCTAAAAAGGAACTAAACTATTTACAAGGCTTAATCACCCGTAAAGACGAAACCGGTGGTGACGAAAGTGAAAACAGATACATGACCATGGAAGATGGTAGCTTAAGCATGGAAAGAGAACAACTTAGCCAAATGGCTAGTCGTCAGATTACTTTCATCGACCATCTTGAAAAAGCCTTAATGCGCATCGAAAATAAAACTTATGGTGTTTGCAGAGTAACCGGAAAACTAATCGACAAAGCAAGATTAAGAGCCGTTCCTCATGCTACATTGAGCATCGAAGCGAAAATGGGAATTGTAAAGTAATTAGATGATTTGATGATGGGGCAATTTGATAATTGGTCACATCGTAACATAAAAAAAGAGGCTATCATTTTAAAATGATAGCCTCTTTTTTTATACAATATTATTTATATAATTAGCGCCGCTCTCTAGACAGGTGATAATGTCTTCAAATCGTTGAATGTAACTCTAAAGACCGATGTTACTCCATTAATAGTTATTCTTGAATTCGTGGTTGATCAAATTCCCCCTTTGGGGGATTGAGGGGGCTTTATCTCACCTCCTGCATCTCCACTAACTTCTGATAAATTCCATTTTGCTTGATAAGCTGATCGTGAGTACCTCTTTCGGCTATTTCGCCCCGATTTAGAACAATAATTTCATCTGCATGACGAATCGTACTCAACCTGTGTGCAATAACAATTGAAGTTCTATTGGTCATCAAGTTGTTAATAGCATCTTGAACAAGTCGTTCGCTTTCTGTATCTAAAGACGAAGTGGCTTCATCAAGAATAAGAATTGGAGGGTTTTTTAGAACCGCTCTGGCAATGGTCATACGCTGACGCTCACCTCCACTGAGTTTAGATCCACGATCGCCAATATTAGTTTCGTAACCTTTTTCTTTTTTACGAATGAATGAATCTGCATTCGCAATTTTAGCAGCTTCGATGATAGTCTCCATATCCGTGTTTTCCATGCCCAATGCAATGTTATTTGCAATGGTATCATTAAACAGAATAGGCTCTTGTGTTACAATGCTAATCAAGCTTCTCAAAGAGTGCAAAGAATAATCTTTGATATTGATGCCGTCAACTAATATTTCTCCACTTGTAGCGTCATGGAATCGAGGTACCAAATCGGCAAGTGTAGACTTTCCGGCACCACTACTTCCAACTAAAGCGATAGTTTTTCCTTTTTCTATTTTAAAACTAATGTTCTTCAGAATTGCAGTATCCTCATAACTAAAACACACGTTTTTGAATTCAATAGAATCATTAAAAGTTTCAATTTTTTGGCCATTGGGATTTTCGTCAACGGTAACAGGTGCTTTTAATACCTGCTCAATTCTCTCAATAGCAGCGGCTCCTTTTTGCATATTGCTGAAAGCAGTAGAAATTGATTTTGCAGGATCAATGATGTTGTAAAACAAACCCATGTAGGTTAAAAACAATGCGCCATTCATGGCTATTTCGTGCGACAATACCAATCTTCCACCAAACCATAAAATGCCTGCAAAAATAGATACGCCCATCAACTCGCTCATTGGAGAAGCCAGATCACGCTTATACCCTACCTGGTTTCTTGCTTGTAAAAATTCATTGCTGATGTTATTGAATTTTTGTTTCAGTTTTTTCTCTACGTTAAAAGCTTTGATGACACGAAGTCCGCCCAAAGTTTCATCAATCGTTGAAAATGTTTCACCACTTTTTTCTGAAACTTTCATGGATTGTCTTTTCAAAGAACGACTTACCCTGCCAATTACCAAACCCATTATAGGCAAGCATAACAAAATAAAAATGGTAAGTTTTGGACTGATATAAAACAACACTGCAAGATTTATGATAATCGCCATTGGGTCTTTCAACCATCCTTCAAGTGTACCTATGACAGAGATTTCAACCTCAACAACATCATTCGTCATGCGGCTCATCATGTCACCTTTTCTTTGCTCCGTAAAATAACCGATAGGCAAACTCAATATTTTTTCATACATCTCTACTCTAAGTCTGTTGGTAATTGAATTTTTTACCGGACCCAATGTTCTCATTGAAAAATAAAGAAATAAATTCTTGAAAAAGATTGAAAGGATAATCATCACACAAACAATACTGAGCGCAAAAAATGAATCTCCTGATTGAATCAAATTGGTGAGATAATTGTTAATCCATTGCATGGCTGCATTACTCTTTACCGTTGTGGTAGTCGATGAATTAACCCCAAATAAAAGTTGTAAAAACGGAAATAACATCGCTAGCGACATTATCGAAAACACAATTGACAATAAAATTGTAACAACATAGGTGGCTATTGAAGATTTGTAGTCCTTCAAATAGCTGAAAATCCTTGAATATCTTTTCATTTTTAAATTAGTAACAGCAAAGTAACTAATTTTACAACTAATAAAATAAGAAACTAATGATTGAGGGAAAAAGACAGAAACAGGTAGCTGCAGTTTTAGAGAAAGAATTAAATGATATTTTTCAAAGATTGGGCCTTACCATGCTTGATGGAGGCATGGTTTCTATTTCAGGCGTAAAAATCACCCCAGACCTATTTGATGCCCGAATTTATCTTAGTTTTTTTAAGGTAAACGATTCCGTGACCGCACTTCAAATGATAAAAGATAAAAGTTTTGAAATAAAAAAAGAACTGACTTCCAGAGTAAGACACCAGCTCCGCTCCATGCCTCAACTCAGTTTTTACATAGATGATACACTTGATTATGTTGATAAAATAGAGAAGTTATTTAAAGACATAAAATCTGAGGAAGACAAAAACAATCCTAAAAAATAATTCTCAGATGTATCTCAATTTTGCCTGGCGATATTTCAAAGCAAAAAAATCGGCGAATGCCATTAATATCATCGCCTGGGTAACTACAGGTGTAATTGCTTTCGCCACATGCTGCCAGATACTGGTATTGAGTGTTTACAATGGATTTGAAGGTCTTGTAAAATCGCTTTATACGTCTTTTTACAGTGATTTGAAAATTGAACCTGCCACCGGAAAAACTTTTATTCTGACCCCGGAAAAAATCAATCAGCTTAATTCAATAGCTCAAATCAAAGGCATTTCTTTTATTGCTGAAGAAAAAGCTTTGTTACAAAACGGCGAGTTTCAATCCGTAATACAACTGAAAGGCGTAGATGAAAATTTTATTTCGGTTTCAGGTGTACCTCAAAAAATAACAAGAGGAGGTTTTAATCTTGGCAATGCCGATCAACCGCTCATGGTAGTTGGTTCTGGAGTTCAGAATGCTGCGGGCATCATGCTCAGCAACGAATTTGGGGAAGAGAAAATGGCAGTGATTTCACCTAAATCCAATGTCGCCGAAAACGATCCATTACAATCTTTAAGTGAAGGCATCATTAGTCCGGCAGGTGTTTTTTCTGTACAGCAGGAATTCGATAATGCCTATGCCATCACCAATATTGATTTTGTAAAACAACAATCCGGACTAGGGAAAGATCAATACACTGCTGCAGAAATCAAATTAAAAAACGAAAACGATGCTCAAGCTGCGAAACTAGCCGTAGAAAAAGTTTTAGGAAATGGTTTTGT
>CALPIT020000043.1 GCA_943323705.2 Streptomyces griseus | reverse complement strand
TGAAAAAGCATCAGGTCAGCAAACAGGTTTGGAAGAAAGCATCAATTTTACTTCGAATCAAATACAGGAAGAAGAAACAAAATTAGCAGAACTAGAATCTGGTTTAGATGCTTTGAAAACTGCGGTAGAAGAAAAGCGTGCCATTTTTGATAACCAGCGTTCTGCCATAGAAAATTTAAGAAGAGAAAACCAAACTATTCAGCGTAATCAATTTGATGCGGAGAAAAAAGTTGCTGTTGCTGATACTTCCATTCAAAATTTACAACGTTCTATTCATCAGATTCAAGAAGAAAAGAATTCAAGAACTGAACAGGTGAATCAATTGGAAATCGATAAAAAGAATAAAGAAGAAGAATTGACTCAACAACAAACGAGTTTACAGCAACTTCAAGAAGAACATGAATTCACCAAAGAACAGATTTTCCAAACGCAAAGTGTATTAGAAGGATTGCGTCATAATCTGGCTGATGAAAACAGAAAGTTTGATTCAAAAAAGAATGAACATGATTTATTAAAGAGCTTGGTTGATTCATTAGAAGGTTATCCTGAAAGTGTAAAATTCTTGCACAAGAATACAGGTTGGAATCATAAGGCACCTTTGTTATCAGACATCATTTATGTAAAAGAAGAATACCGTGCGGCAGTTGAAAATGTGCTGGATCAATATTTAAATTATTATGTTGTCAATAATTTGGAAGAAGGGTTACAGGCAATTCATTTACTAGATAATAATAAAAAAGGAAAAGCGAATTTCTTCATGTTGGATAAATTTTCCAACGTAGAACCCGGACATCAACCCAATGGCACTATTAAAGCAATGGATGTTGTTGAAGTTGACGCTCAATATACCAAATTAGCCCAGCATTTATTGGGTAATGTTTTCATTGCAGAATCTGAAGATGCTTTAAAAGACAGCAATGGCGCTATCGTTTTGGAAAAAACCGGTAAGTATGTAAAAGGAAAATATTCAATTACTGGTGGAAGTGTTGGTTTATTTGAAGGAAAGAAAATCGGTCGTGCTAAAAATCTTGAGAAACTGGTGAAAGAAATTGAAGCACAAGAAAAAGTAGTTAGTGATTTGAAAGCTGATATTCAATTAAAGCACAATGAAGTGATTGCATTCAATACCCAATTGAAAGAAAATGCCATCAAACAAACTGAACAAGCTATAAATAATCTAACCAATCAGGTTTTTGCATTACAGAATAAAATTGAAAATCTTACGCATCAAAATAATACTGCTGGCGGAAGATTGGATGATTTAGATAAGCAATTACAATCTAATCAGGAAGCCATCGCTTCTACACGTTTGGAGTTTGAAAAATTGAATATTGCATTGGAAGAAATGCAACAGAAAATAAAAGTAGTAGAAGAGGATTACTCTTCTGCTGAAACTGCCTATAATGCTGCAGTTGCTACTTTTAATGAAGCTAATATTCAAACGACAAGACAACAAAGCAAGATTGCCTCCATCAAACAAGAGCTTGAATTCAAGAGTAATCAACTAAGTGATTTGATTACACAGGTAGATACCAGTAAAACACAATTGAATGAATCTGTTGCCAATATTGATGAAACGGCAAGTTCATTGAAAGTTGTGGAAGAAGCCGTTATTGAATTGTTGAGAACAAAAGAAGTAGACGAGAAGAAACTTAATGAAGCAGATCAGATTTATTATAACTTAAGAAACGCACTTACTGAAAAAGAAAGCGAATTAAGAACTAAACAAAAATCTAAAGAAGGCATTGATAATTTGTTGAATGAAATCAAAGACCGTTTGACAGAATTGAAACTTCAACTTGCCGGAATGAAAGAAAGATTGAATGTAGAGTTTAAAGTAGATTTAGATGCCATCATCGATGAGCCTAGAACTACTGAAACGCCATTGGAAGAATTGCAGGAAAAGAATGAAAGAATGAGGAAGCGTTTGGAGAATATGGGTGAGGTAAATCCAACCGCAATTGAAGCTTATACAGAAATGAAAAAGCGTTACGAATTCATTTTGGAACAGAAAAATGATTTGGTAACTGCGAAGGATAGCCTCATGCAAACCATTCAGGAAGTAGAAGCTACAGCTAACCAACAATTCTTGGATACGTTCAATAAAACCAGAGAGAATTTCCAGAAAGTTTTTAAAGCGTTATTTACTGAAGAAGATACTGCTGATATGATTTTGGTGGATCCTGATAATTTAGCTGAAACCGGAATTGACATTGTCGCTAAACCAAAAGGTAAACGTCCAAGCAGCATCGGTCAGTTGAGTGGGGGAGAAAAAACATTGACAGCAACTGCTTTGCTCTTTGCTATTTATCTTATTAAACCAGCCCCGTTCTGTATTTTGGATGAGGTTGATGCTCCGCTAGATGATGCCAACGTTGGTAAGTTTACCAATATGATTAAGCAGTTCAGTGAGAATTCTCAGTTTATCATTGTAACTCACAATAAGCAAACCATGAGTGCTGTAGATGTTATTTATGGAGTAACGATGCAAGAGGCTGGTGTAAGTAAATTGGTTCCGGTGGATTTTAGAAGTTTGAATTAAAATTTTTATAAAGTTAAAATACTAAAGACAGTCAATAAATTGGCTGTCTTTTTTTTATTTTTTATAACCCACGGTTGAAACCGTGGGCTGTAAAATAATGTTCGAAACATTCTAAAGTTCATAGCAGTCTTTTGGTATCTCAATCATTATACCCACATTTCATTTTAGCCCACCGTTTCAACGGTGGGCGTAGAGATTTCAGGAACAAATTTTATAAAAAATCGCGCCTTAGCCCCATTGCGAGCCTTGCGTGAAACCCTTTCAAAACTACAAATCCAATTTTCCAATTCTCCCTTTCCCACCAGCGAAGAAAACTGCATTTCCATTCTTCGCTTTTCTGCAAGCATGAAAACCTTCTTCAGAAATTTTTCGAAAATGCAAGCCATCGTCATTGGTAACATCAACACCATTTAATCCGCAAGTAATCCAATTAGATTTTCCGAGATACTCGACACAACTTCTGTAACCAGTAGGAGGTTGTTGAGATGGAATCCATGTTTTGCCTTTGTCTTTTGTAAAACAATAATTTCCTTCACTTGAATCTTTTTGCATAAAATCACCACCCACAATCATAAAAGTGTTTAAGTCTTTCACAGCAATTGAATTGGCTCCCGTACTTTCTTTCCCTTGAAGCAAAGGCAATTTTATTTTTTCATTGTCGATTAGCAAATTAGAATGAACCCCGCCGGAAATAGCAACATAATCGTTTTTATCAAGTATTCTGATATTGGTACCACTGCTCGCAAAGAAGGCTTCGCCAGAATCGAGAGGAGGTCTGCGTTTCATATCATTCGGCTTCCATACATTATCAGTCAATTTTGCGACAAATCCTTTTCCAGAAATTGGATCTCCAATAACAACACCAGATTTCTCATGTTGAAATTCCATCGCATCTAAAAACATGCCTTTGGTGGTGTCTTCGAACATGATAGTCCAGGAATCGCCTCCATTGGTTGTTTTTAAAATTCTCGCTGGACAATCAATTCCCATTATTATGGCAGTATTGTCATCGAAAGCTTCTATATCTCTGAAATCAGTTTTTTCATAGCCTTTTACAGTTACGTATTTCCAAGTGTTGCCGCTATCTGTACTTTTCCCAACAATACCATTGCTGCCACTGACCCAAATGGTTTGATCATCAACCACACTTAATCCACGAAAAGATGATTTGGCTTCAGCTGAAATTATTTTTACTTGTTGGGCTTGCGATGTTGTGACAAAAAATGTCGACAACAATAAATAAATTCTAATCATTAATAATAAAATATTTGAAACTTTAGAATCGCTGAAAATGGCTTAAAATCAAAGCAGAACAGCATTTTTTTACTACTTTTGACTAAGATAAAATTTAATGGCGAATAACCCAATTTAATAAATGAACCCAACGCTCTCTACAATAGACGAATACATATCAAATCTTCAACAGGCCTCTCAGATATTGACAACCAATCAAATTTCAGTGAGCAACTCTGCTTCTGAAAAAATCAACAAATGCAGAGCCTATCTCGACAATAAAATGGCTGCATCCGATGATTTATATTATGGTATCAATACTGGATTTGGTTATCTCCAAAATGTAAAAATCGACGACCACCAATTAGAAATATTACAGGATAATTTAATTAAATCTCATGCCTGCGGAATGGGAGATGAGGTGCCTTCATCGATTGTAAAATTGATGCTGGCCTTAAAAATAAAATCTCTTTGTTATGGACATTCGGGTGTTCAAATGGCAACCGTTGCTCGATTGGTTGAGATGTTTAACAACAATATTCTTCCTGTTATTTATACACAAGGTTCTTTAGGTGCATCAGGAGATTTGGCGCCTTTGAGTCATTTGTGTTTACCATTGATTGGAGAAGGTGAAGTGTATTTCAATGGAAAAAAAACAAAATCGACTGATGTATTAAAGCATTTCGGTTGGGACATTATCCATCTACAAAGTAAAGAAGGATTGGCTTTGATAAATGGCACACAATTTATGAGTGCTTACGGAATGCATTGTATCATGAAAGCAGAACGTTTGTTGAAATGGGCCAATATTATTGCTGCAATTAGCTTTGAAGGTTTTGATGGGGTTGTTTATCCTTTCAATCCAAATATACATGAAGTACGTGCACATGCCGGACAGGTAAGCGTAGCCGCTACTATGCGTGAATTGTTGAAAGGCAGTGAAATCGCTTCACAAAAAAAATCACAGGTACAAGATCCTTATTCATTCAGATGCATTCCACAAGTGCATGGTGCAACACTGGATACTTTCCATCATGTGTCTAATGTTTTTTTAAGAGAGATCAATTCTGTCACAGACAATCCCAATATTTTCCCTGATGATGATTTGATTGTGAGTGGCGGTAATTTTCATGGTCAACCATTGGCATTGAGTTTGGATTTCTTAGCTATCGCCATGAGTGAAATCGCTAATATTAGTGAAAGAAGAACATACCAGTTGATTTCCGGGTTAAGAGGATTGCCACCATTTCTGGTGAAAGATGCCGGATTGAATTCTGGATTCATGATTCCTCAATATACAGCTGCGGGCATAGTAAGTGAGAACAAACAATTGTCTACACCAAGTAGCGTTGATTCCATTCCTTCAAGTATCAACCAAGAAGACCATGTGAGCATGGGCGCCAATGGAGCGGTTAAATGCAAGCGTGTGATTGATAACGTAGAAAAAGTATTGGCTATTGAATTGCTTACAGCGGTGCAAGCTATTGATTTCAGAAGGCCTTTAAAAACATCCGAACAATTAGAAAAGATAATTGTTTCATTCAGACAAGAAATTCCATTTAATGAAACAGACAGAATACTTCACGACGACATGATGAAATCTGTAGCATTTTTACAAAACTATTCATTCAATTAAAATATTAATAATGAGCAATACAGCGTACGATTTTGAAAAATACAAAACACCAACAGGAACAACATTAAATTGTAAAGGCTGGGTTCAGGAAGCAGCATTAAGAATGTTGCTGAATAATCTTGATCCAAATGTGGCCGAACGTCCAGAAGATTTGATTGTTTATGGTGGAAGAGGTAAAGCCGCTAGAAACATCGAATCACTAGATTTAATCATCAAAGGTTTGAAGGATTTAGAAGAAGATGAAACTTTGTTGATTCAAAGTGGAAAGCCTGTAGCGATTTTAAAAACACATAAAGATTCTCCAAGAGTATTGTTGAGTAATTCTCAATTGGTTCCTAACTGGGCCAACTGGAAACATTTTGATGAGTTAGAGAAAAAAGGATTGATGATGTATGGTCAGATGACGGCTGGAAGTTGGATATACATCGGAAGTCAAGGTATTGTACAAGGAACTTATGAAACTTACGGATCAGCGGCCACCAAACATTTTGGCGGGTCTTTAAAAGGCACATTGAATGTAACTGCAGGCTTAGGTGGAATGGGCGGCGCTCAACCATTAGCCATTACGATGAATGAAGGTGTGGCACTTGTTGCAGAGGTAGAAGAATGGAGGATTGATAAAAGATTGGAAACAAGATATCTCGATGAAAAACATACCGATATTGATGAAGCCATCGACAAAGCATTGCAATATAAATCAGAAGGCAAAGCTGTTAGTATTGGTGTTTTATGCAATGCGGTAAACTTGCTGCAACGCTTAATCGAAAGAAATATCGTTCCTGATACATTGACAGATCAAACTAGTGCACACGATCCATTGATTGGTTATATCCCACATCATTTAAGCAATGAAGAAGCGAATGTATTGCGTGAGGCAAATCCTGATGAGTATATTAAAATGAGTTACGAAAGTATGCGTAAGCATGTAGAACTCATGCTTGAATTACAAAAAATGGGAGCCATAACTTTTGATTATGGAAATAATATCAGAGCAAGGGCTAAAGAATATGGATTGGAAAATGCATTTGATTTTCCGGGGTTTGTGCCTGCTTACATTCGTCCTTTATTCTGCGAAGGAAAAGGACCCTTTAGATGGGCTGCATTAAGTGGTGATCCTGATGATATAAGAGTGACTGATGAATTGATGATGGAATTATTCCCAGAGAATACTGGCATGATTCGTTGGATGAAAATGGCTAGAGAAAAAATCGCTTTCCAAGGGTTACCCGCCAGAATATGTTGGATTGGACAAGGGGAAAGAGAAAAAGCCGGATTGGCATTTAATGAACTGGTGAGAACGGGTAAAGTAAAAGCACCGATTGTAATAGGAAGAGATCATTTGGATACGGGTTCGGTAGCTAGCCCCAATCGTGAGACCGAAGCTATGCTCGATGGTAGTGATGCTGTTGCAGACTGGCCGATTTTAAATGCGTTAGTAAACACAGCGGGCGGTGCTAGTTGGGTGTCTTTGCATCATGGCGGTGGAGTAGGAATGGGTTACAGCATTCATGCGGGAATGGTAATTGTTGCTGATGGAACGGAAGATGCGGAAAAAAGATTAAGCAGGGTATTGAGAAATGATCCCGGAATGGGCGTTATTCGACACGCTGATGCAGGATATGAATTGGCTCAAAAAACAGCGATAGCACATCATCTAGATATCAAAGAGAGACTGAAATAAAAATCATTTATTTTTTAAATAAAATAGCCATGGCAATAATACCATGGCTATTTTATTTGTTATAAAAATTAGAAATTAATTCCCAATCCCAAATTCAAATCCAAGACACTCATATTTTGTTCCACTTTTACAAATTCTTCAGTACCTCCGTTTGAAAATGGACCAAAATTCCAACTTGGTTTCATGTGATTGTAATAAATGTTTGTAAACAAACAAGTATTTTCATTGATGTTGTAACGCAATGCCGTTCCATATTGCCAAGTAAATGCTTCATTCCATTTTTCATTTGTGATTTGTGTACTCGACAAACTAAATACTGGAGAATTCGCCTCAGCAATACCTGCCATCAATTTGAAATCCATAAATACTTTATCCGATAAACTAACAGTAGCCATAGGACCGGCAAGAATTCCATAGTACTGGTAGTGATCTACCGATAAATTTGGTTCAGTGTAATACTTTTTAATTTCATCTATATTCAATTTATGTCTTGAATAAATAATCGAAGACGTTAATCCAAAATTTTTAGATGCCTGATAATTAAAATTCAAATTTAAATTGTAACCAAACCTTGCAAATCCTGCCCTTTCAGAATTGATGTCTTTTTTGCCATACTTCCCAACTGGAATTGATGGACCACCAGTTAAAGCAATGACAAATTTTTTGTCTGATTTTGTTTTCGTAGTTAATTGCGCAAAACTAAAAATGCTAGTCAGCATCAATAGTGTAATAATAAACAGTTGTTTTTTCATGTCAATTTTTTTTAGTGTAAGAATTTATTTACGATGTAAAAGTATCTCGAACAGTTTTTTAAAATAATGATGAAGAATGTAACAGTAGTTGACTCCTGTCATTTTGCCTGCGTGCTATAATCATAATGATTCGAATCATCTTACAAAAGAATGAAGTCATTTTTATTCGGTTGATTTCTGCGGAACATTTGCATGGTAACATTATCATTCAATCCAAACGAAAAATTATGACTTACACTAATTCTTATTACATGGTAAACAAACACCAGCAACTGATTAAGATTGTAAATTTCTATGAAAAACAAATCGAAGTATTGGATAACATGCTGGAGGAAATAACTGCTAGATATAAAACAGCGACATCGTTTTCAGAGAAAGAGCATTTTCACAAAAGATTCGTTGAAAAACAAAAATTAATTAATGAATTAAAAAACGAGATCAATTCAAACAACTATTTATTGACCAACGACATTGTTCAAAATCAAGGAAGATTGACAGATAAGTTTGTAAACCAAAACAAACAGATTGAAGAAGAAGTGGTATTATTTGAAAAAGAGGTTAATGAATTAAGCAAAGATTTTAAAATGTATTTACTTGAGAAATTGTAAGAGATTACACTCCTTTGAAAACTAAAAAGTCGCCCACTTATTGGACGACTTTTTTATAAAAATGAAGTTTATGATTATTGAAGTTTTGCTAACCACAAAGAAGCATTCATGAATTGAGCAACGTGCGAATACAAGCTCCATCCAACATAAAGTGTATTTCCTGGAGCACCAGTTCCATCATCAAAAGGAGAACTATCGGTAACGCAATAAACACGACCTGTTCCATAAGTTGATGATGCTGCCATTACTTTGGTTGTAGCAGTTTGAGCTGTACTGTTTTGCCAGAATAAACCTTGAACTGTTGTATTTATTGTGGGTTGCAATGCTAGGGTAGAACCATTATGAAAATCTAGTCTTGTTACCACTCCTTGCGAACCATTAATTAATGGATTTGTTGAGCTGTTGGCACGAACATTAGTACTTAATTGAGTAATATTTGTTGATTCAAAACTAAATCCAAATGGATTGGTAATAACACCATTGGTTGTCATCAAATCGTTCCAAATACGAGGAGAATCCCATCCATCGTTATTTCTGTCTGAATTGGTATGATTTCCAATCATGAATAAACCACCACCGTTTTTAACAAATGCAAGGATAGCTTGTTTTTCAGCAGTTGTAAATCTGATATTGGGTTCAGCAACAACAAAAACATCATAGTTCTTTAAATCTTGGGCGTTTGTAGTAACACCGTAAGTGATTAATCCATTTGATGGTAAAGTTTCAACTAATTGTCCTTGTTTGGCTAAAGCAATACCCCAACTTGAAATACCGCCAGTCCAATAGGTTACACTTGTTGTAGCCGTAACAGTTGATTGTAATGGAGTTGGAATTCTTTGTGGATTGCTGTTGTCCTGGTCAATTACCCAATCTGCATTTCCAGCAGTTTCTGCTTGAGAGGCATCAAACAAGAATTTTTTAACAGCAAGAGCGTTGTTTGTGTTTTGGCCTTTAACAGGGACTTGAACTGCAGTGTTGTTATCAGCAAGCAGAGAAGTTTCTGATTGTTTTGAACAAGAAAATAATACAATTGAAATAGCGAAAATAGTAGAGAATTTCCTAAGCTTCATAGATTTAATTTTTAGGTCGTAAAAGTAAAGAAAATAATATACTTTCAAAGAAATAGTAGGAGTGATTTTATTTTTATTTACAATAATAGAATTATGCTATTTAATTGATTATTAATCAAGCTTTTAACTCATAATATAAAGTCAAAATTTCAATCAAAATGATCACATCAGTAAACGAAAATGGACTTTCTGAAGAAGAGGTGAAACAAAGTTTAACTAAATATGGGTCAAATAGTTTGGTTTTGAAACAAGATAGCGTGTTTTTGGATGTACTAAAAGGGATTGTTTTAGAGCCCATGTTTGTGTTATTATTGATTACCTGTATTATATATTTTTCTGTAGGCCAACAAAAAGAAGGCATCATCATGTTGATTTCTCTTTTTATTGTTGCAGGAATATCTATTTTCCAGGATTACAGAAGCAGAAATGCGGTAAAGGCGCTTCAAAAAATTTCGCAATCAAAAGCCAAAGTAAAAAGAAATGGGAAGCTCATTGACATTGATGTTGATGCAATTGTTACCGGCGATTTGTTATTTCTCGAAGAAGGTGAAATCATTGCAGCAGATGGCTTAATTGTAAATGCAAGCGATTTTTCAATCAATGAGTCGATTCTTACTGGCGAAGCTTTTCCTGTTTCGAAGTCAGCAGCAAATAATGCTGAGGTTTATAGAGGAACGATGGTAATAACTGGTAGCGCAGTGATTGTTGTTAAAGCAGTTGGTGCTAAAACAATGTTTGGCAAAATTGGATTTTCTTTATCAACGATTGCCATACCCAAAACACCCTTACAAAAACAAATTCATGATTTTGTGAAATATATGGTTGGAATTGGGTTTGTTGCTTTCATACTTATTGTTTTCTTGAATTATTATCGTTCACATGACATCATCAAGTCGTTCTTAAACGGGCTAACATTGGCCATGAGCATTCTTCCGGAAGAGATTCCAGTTGCATTCAGCACATTTCAGGCATTAGGTGCTTACCGATTATTAAAGAAAAACAATATCATCGTAAAGCAGCCTCAATATGTTGAAACGCTTGGTGCCGCAACAGTGATTTGCGCCGACAAAACAGGTACCCTCACCCAAAACAAAATGAGTATATCTGGTATTTATGATGTTGCAACAAAAAGCAATTTCACAAAAGATACATTTAGACAACTTCCAATTAAAATAATAGAATATGCTATGTGGAGTAGTGAGGTAATTCCATATGACCCAATGGAAAAAGCTATTCATGAGTTATATATAGAAATAACTGATAAGGATAAACGAAAGTTATTTAATCAGATTCATGAATATCCATTAGGCGGAAAACCACCATTTATGACGCATATTTTTTCTGATGGTCAAATTAATATCATTGCTGCTAAAGGAGCTCCTGAAGCCATAGCTCGTCAAAGTAATTTAACAGCAGTTGAATTAAAAGTGATACTAGAAAAGGCTCACGAATTTGCTCAAAAAGGATATCGTGTACTTGCAATAGGGGAAGGAAAATGGTCAGCAGCAAAATGGCCAGTTGCACAGGAAGAATTTAATTTTGAATTTCTTGGATTGGTTGCGTTTCAAGATCCGCCGAAGGAAAGCATCAGAGAAACCATAACGCAATTTCACGACGCAGGCATTTCCTTAAAAATGATAACCGGAGATTATCCTGAAACAGCATTGGCCATTGCTGCACAAATTGGGCTTTCAGAAAACAAGGAAGTATTAACCGGAAATGACATACTGTTATACGACAATAATACGCTTAGAGAAAAAGTAAAAAGCGTTGATATATTTGCCAGAATGTTTCCAGAAGCAAAGTTGAAAGTTATTGATGCTTTGAAAGAAAATGGAGAAGTGGTAGCCATGACAGGCGATGGAGTAAATGATGGACCTGCTTTAAAATCAGCTCATATCGGAATAGCTATGGGAACTCGCGGTAGTGAAGTAGCTAAGTCTGCGGCTGCTCTAATATTAACAGACGATGATTTGTCGCACATGGTAGATGCAGTAGCGGCAGGCCGAAAAATTTATGATAACCTGAAAAAAGCCATACAATATATTGTTTCTATACACATCCCAATTATACTTATTGTAGTATTGCCCTTGTTACTGGCTTGGCGTTTTACAACTATTTTCACGCCAGTTCATGTTATTTTTCTAGAATTGATCATGGGGCCAACCTGCTCAATTATTTATGAATACGAGCCTATGGAACCAGGTACCATGCAAAGAAAACCACTAATCATGGGGACAAGTTTTTTATCGTTCAAACAATTGTCAATGAGTTTAATTCAGGGTTTAATCATTACAGGCGGTTGTTTACTATTAGGGTTCTATTTTTTGCAAAATGATGCTTCAAATGAAACGGTCAGGACATTTATTTTTATCACTTTACTTTTCAGCAACATTTTTTTGACATTAATAAACAGGTCTTTTAGATTTACAATACTGAAGACAATTTTTTATAAAAACAATCTGGTTGTTCTTATCTTATTTTTTTCAGTCATGATGATTTTTCTTTTTTTGTTTGTGCCATTCTTGAGAAACATTTTCGCATTATCGGCACTGTCATTTAGTGAAATGGCACTTTGTATGTTAGTCGCTTTGATGTCTACGGGTTGGGTGGAAATATTTAAATTTTTGAGATACAGAAATCAACTTTAATGTGTCAACTAATGGTTGATTCCGCTACTTTTGCGGTTCATATTTTTTTATGACTAATGTTGACGCTAGAATTGAAGTAAAAAACTTGCAGCTAACTTTGGCGGGCAATACGGCTGTTGATGGCATAAGTCATGTTTTTCAATTACATAAAAACATTGGGATTGTAGGTGAAACGGGTTCCGGAAAAAGCAGTTTACTTCGGTTAATGGCTGGACTGGAACAAGCGGATAATGGTACAGTTATTTTTAATAATGAAAGAATATTGGGTGCCAATGAAAAACTAATTCCCGGCCATCCTAAAATTGCGTATTTAAGTCAGCATTATGAACTGAGAAACAACTACAGAATAGAAGAGATACTTTCCTACAACAATCTTATTGAAGATGAAGCTGCTGTTTCGATATACAAAATTTGTGAAATTGATCATTTGTATAAAAGATGGTCGGATGAACTTTCCGGCGGTGAAAAGCAGCGAGTGGCATTAGCCTCTTTATTGACACAAAAACCTGAAGTGTTATTGTTGGATGAACCTTTTTCAAATCTTGATGTCATTCATAAGAGAAAATTACTGAGACTTTTAAGAAATATTCAAACAGTAACAGGCGTGTCTTTGATTACTGTTTCGCATGATGTTCAGGATATACTTTCTTGGTCAGATGAAATCATCATTATGCAAAAAGGGAAAATCGTTCAAAACGGAACACCGGATTTTATTTACCATCAACCAGCAAATGAATATTGTGCTGCATTACTCGGATATTATCAATTGCTCAGTTTTAAAAATCAATCATTTTTGGATTTAACCCAAATCTCAATTTCTGATGAAGACAAATCATTATTCATCAGACCAAGTTACTTTACAATTACCGACAACAATACAAATACTTTAAAAGGAATCATCAAGAATATTGAATTCTTTGGCAATTACTTTTTGGTAGAGGTAATGGTCGATAACATTAGTTTGATAGTTTCTTCCACTTTAATATCTAAAAGCATAGGAGAGGAGGTGTTTTTAGCTTCTACTATTGACAAATACTGGTACATATAATCCCACCATAACTTAAAATAAGTAGTACTACTTAACTAAAGACTGAGTAAACACCCAATTTTATGATTAGAATCATAAAACGATATGATTTCATTTGGATAAGAGGTAGTTTTAATCCCGTTTGATCCAATATCCAAAATTAACTGATCGTAAGTAAGTACCAATTTGTTCCTGTGAAAACTGAAATAAACTCTTTAAAAACTATTTACAAAAAGCAAACTCCAAAAAAGAGTTTGCTTTTTTTGAATCCGGAAATTGCAGTTGTATTATGAATTAAGTGAAAATACTTAGGATGATTAATACTAAATACCTCAATGTTGAAATCCTATGATTCTGGTCACAATTAAATTTTTAATCTAGCGTATAATATGCAAGCAGGGTATTTATCCATTATCCAAAAAAAAGAACCTGTTTTTAGTGACCTATGAAAACTATTCTATCCAATCCAATGAAAAGATCCATGGCTTCCTTATCCTATTGAAAAGTACAACAACTACTTTACATAACTGGAGCCATAACAAAAAACCCCGACTGATCATCGGGGTT
>CALPIT020000042.1 GCA_943323705.2 Streptomyces griseus | reverse complement strand
ATGGAGTTTGTTAGGCATATGGATAGCCACTTTGAAAATTAGATTACAATTGATGAAAGATAAAAACATAATCAATGAATAAATTATTTTTAATTTGCTTTTTCATGTTGATGTCAACAATAAGTTGGGCACAAGAAAAAGTTGAAATGGCTGATGTAATGAGAAGCAATGGAAAAATTTACACCGTAGTGGCTGTTTGTCTTACTATCTTAATCGGCTTGTTTGTTTATGTATTTTTAATCGACAGAAAAATCAGCAAACTAGAAAAAGAACAACAATAATAATTTATAACAACAACGCTTTTACTGAGAAAATAAAAACCAACAATATGTCATCTAATCAGAACTACAGTTTTTTCCAAAGTGTGGAAAAAAGCTTCGACAAAGCAGCCAAATTAACCAAATGGGATTTGGGAATATTAGAACAAATCAAAGCCTGCAACAGCGTTTATCAAATGCGCTTCCCTGTAAAACTCGACAATGGAAATATTGAAGTTATTGAGGCTTACAGAGTGCAACATAGTCAACACAAATCACCATGTAAAGGTGGTATTCGTTTCAGTGATGAAGTGAATCAAGATGAAGTAATGGCTTTGGCTTCTTTAATGACTTACAAATGTGCCATCGTGAATGTACCTTTTGGTGGCGGTAAGGGTGGAATCAAAATCAATCCAAAAAAATATTCAGTTTACGAATTGGAGAAAATCACTCGTCGTTATACTGCAGAATTGGTAAAGAAAAATTTTATCGGCCCGGGCATCGACGTTCCTGCTCCTGATTATGGAACCGGATCTAGAGAAATGGCTTGGATCGTTGATACTTATGCCTCATTGAAACCAGGTGAAATTGATGCAGCGGGTTGTGTTACCGGAAAACCAGTTACTCAAGGCGGTGTTCGCGGAAGAACTGAAGCTACTGGATTAGGCGTTTTCTTTGGTATCCGTGAAGTTTGCAACATGGAAGATATCATGCAAAAACTTGGTTTAAGTATAGGTATTGAAGGTAAAACTGTTGTTGTACAAGGGCTTGGAAACGTAGGTTATCATTCAGCTAAGTTTTTCAGTGAGGCTGGTGCAAAAGTTATTGCTCTATCTGAACATGATGGCGCAATCTTTAATGCAGACGGTTTGAATATAGATGATGTGATGAAATTCAAAGCACAACATCATACCATTCTAAATTATCCAGGTGCAGTCAATATCTTTAAAAATACTGATGCTTTGGAATTGGAATGCGACATCTTGATTCCTGCTGCTTTAGAAAATGTAATCAACGCAGAAAACGCTCCACGAATAAAAGCAAAAATCATAGGTGAGGCCGCCAACGGACCTTGCACTCCTGAAGCTGATGAAGTGTTTATTAAAAAAGGAATTTTATGCGTTCCTGATATGTATTTAAATGCAGGTGGCGTTACCGTTAGTTATTTCGAATGGTTGAAAAATTTAAGTCACGTTCGTTATGGCCGTATGGAAAAAAGATTTACTGAAAATTTGAATACAAGAATTTTAGGTCAAATTGAGGAGCTTACTGGTAAAAGTGTAAACGATAGCAATAGGGAATTCATTATGCACGGACCAGAAGAACAAGATTTGGTTCATAGTGGATTAGAAGAAACCATGATTACTGCAACAAGAGAAATCATGGAAATTTGGAAATCAAATCCTGAAATTCCTGATATGCGTACAGCCGCTTACGTTAGTGCTATCAATAAAGTAGCAACTAGCTATAGTGAATTGGGTATTTTCCCTTAATTAAGGTTCAAGAGATTAGGGAAGTTCAATAAGTTCAAAATGTTTCTCAAGAAAAAGCTCATGACATCATTCATGAGCTTTTTTTATGTGGTTTACTGCCAACCTTTTGAACCTCTTGAACCTTTGGAACCAATTAAACAATTGCCTCCGTCTCAAAAAAAGCTTCCCCTTTCTTCTCATACGCAATCGTATGATTCCCGTTGGTGATGACTAAAAATCGTGATTGAATTTCTTTGAAATAATTTAAAGCCTGGTATAAAACAGTTTGGGACAATTTCTCATTCATTTCCTTACATTCCACAAGAATCAAGGGTTGGGCCTGATTATCGTAAACGACAATGTCGAAACGTTTTTTAACTTCTGATAAGAGAAGTTGTTTTTCAACAGCAATTAATGAAGCAGGGAATTGTAACGTTTCAGTAAGATATAAAATAAAATTTTGTCGTACCCACTCTTCAGGCGTAATCACGAGCCATTTTTTTCTGATGAGGCAGAAGATAAATTCTTTGCCATTTTCAGATTTTATGGAAGGCTTTTTTTCGGGATAGATGACTTGCATTGTGGTAAAGGTATAAAAGCCCCCTCAATCCCCCAAGGGGGAAGATGATTGCGTTTTGTAGTATAACCACGAATTCACGAATGATTTAATGTTTGGCGTTTGGTATTGAGTTGACTCGTTTGCTAATTTTACGGAGTTAATCGCCACTTTCTTATTCCTTATTTTTACTTTCTTATTATTTATTTTATTTCACGCAAGGCTCGCAAGGGAGCAAAGCCGCGAGATTTTTTTGCCATGAATACTGGAATACACTAAGTGACATGATTTTTTTTAAAATTCCGAAATTGAAACCTTCCCCCTTTGGGGGACCGAGGGGGCTTCCACTTTCTTATTCCTTATTTTTACTTTCTTATTATTTATTTTATTTCACGCAAGGCTCGCAAGGGAGCAAAGCCGCGATTTTTTGCCACGAAGACACAAAGGCTCAAAGGCTACTTTCAAATTCAGAAGATATTTTTCATTGCTCCCCTCTCACGCGGGAGAGGGGTCGGGGGTGAGGTTTCTATAAAAACCATTAAACCCTTAAACCAGCGCAGCGATTTAAACATTATAACCTTCCTAATTCGTCGCTGCATCTGCATTCAAATTCCCCCAGCCCAACGATGCATTTCTTGTAGGGTAATTTGCGCTTGTTTGAATAAGTTTATTTAAAATTTGATCTCGCGTTAGTGTAGGATATTTTGAACAAACCAAAGCTGCAATACCTGCTGCTGTTGCCGTAGCAACGGAAGAACCTCCAATTGTTGAAGGCACATCTCCACTCATCGCTAAGGTCAATGGTTTTCTGTAATCGGAGAAACGCTCCATAACAATTGTGAAATCAGTTTCGCTTCCGTTGTGACAATCAGAACAAGTTGTCGTGGAACTATTATCTCGTACACCGGTTACCGCATTAACTTGACTCATCGATGCCGGAAAAATCACTCCTGCCCAACCGCTTGTCCAGCCGAATGAAGTTCCTGCTGCACAAAATATCAATTTGCCTTTTCCATAAGCATAAAGCACGGCATCTCTTATTTGTGAGCTAGTGGTGATGCGCCCCATGCTCATACTGATGATTTTCACATCAGCTCGATTACCTGCATTGGTGAAAGCATCTGCCACACCTTTAGCCTCTCTGCTTTCATCGAGATACACATCAGCAGCTCCTCTGCAAGTCACAAGATTACAATTATAAGCCACACCGCATGCATTACCATCAGTTCCTCTTGGAGCGCCACAAGCCCCTGCCATAGCGGTTCCGTGTCCACAGGCATCATCTGCAGTTTCGATCGGGCCTATATTGATTCCTAAAAATGTTTCTCTGGGTAAAGTAACAATTTTCTGAATCGTTCTTCC
This sequence comes from Streptomyces griseus, assembly GCA_943323705.2. Taxonomy (GTDB): domain Bacteria; phylum Bacteroidota; class Bacteroidia; order Chitinophagales; family Chitinophagaceae; genus Ferruginibacter. The sequence goes on along the minus strand of CALPIT020000042.1, from coordinate 10,207 downwards.
AGTAGATGAACCTTGATTAAATGCGGAGCCTAAATTTTCCTGATCAAATTCACAACCAGTATCTATCACAAATATCTTGGTACCAGCTCCTGTAGATTTGGCCCATGCTTTTGGAATATTATGATAAGTATAATTCCAAGATTGTTTTGATGATGGCAATAGGTTAGTATAATCAACATTTTGTACCAATCCTAAAGTTGGAGTATTACCGCCGCAACCACTAGAACCCGCATTATCTGGCATATTTTCTCTTTGGAAAGCAATAGAAACATCTTCAGGTTCATAACCTAACGGTTCTGCATACCTAACCAATTTAGAATTGAGTAATAATTTTATTGTGCCAGGATTTTTTACAATGACATCAATTACAGGAAGTACTTTTTCTTCCCATGGCATCATGTCTGAAATCGTAAGATTTTTATTTATTTGCTGTTCAGATTGTAATATTAAATTAATGACTTGCTGACGAGCTTCTTGCCAATCTGCATCATTGATATTGATTGAGGAAATATTTTTTTCTATATCATTTATTGATGAAATGGTATAACCCACCGACAATATATGATCTGAATAATTCAATGCGCTATTGATCATTGAAACGGATGCACGATTCCATTCAAATTTGTGATAAGTAATTATCTCTTGTTTGATAAAATTATCAATATCAACTCTTGCAATGTTGGCTTCATGACTAACATGATCAAGTGGATCTAGTTTTGATTTTTTACATGAGGTCAATAACAATGTAAGCGCAGAAAAATAAATCATTGTTTTTTTCATACCTGAATAATTTAGAAGACGAATATAAAACTGTAATAATAAAAATCTACACAAAAATGCTAAAGATTATTCACTCACATTGAACTTTATTCAATGTCCCTAAACACAATTTTTGTATATTTATCAATGATTTTCAAAGTAGTTGGAAATTGTTTTAAATAAATCATTTTAAAAATGAAGACAAAAGAAGAAATCGTTGCCAACTGGCTGCCAAGATATACAGGTCAACAATTAGATAATTTCGGTGAATATATTTTGCTGACCAACTTTTCCAATTATGTAAAATTGTTTGCAGAATGGAATAATGTAGAAGTAGTAGGCGTCGACAGACCTATGCAATGCGCCACTGCAGATAACATCACCATCATCAATTTCGGCATGGGCAGTCCGGGTAGCGCCACCATAATGGATTTACTCACAGCAATAAGTCCTAAAGCAGTTTTATTCTTGGGCAAATGCGGTGGACTCAAAAAAAGAAATAAAATAGGTGATTTGATTTTACCGATTGCCGCCATCAGAGGAGAAGGTACCAGCAATGATTATTTCCCTGCTGAAGTTCCTGCACTTCCTGCCTTCGCTTTGCAAAAAGCCATTTCAACTACCATCAGAGAATATGAATGTGATTACTGGACAGGCGTATGTTATACCACCAACAGAAGAGTTTGGGAGCATGATGAAGTATTTAAAGATTATCTCCAAAAAGTAAGAGCTTATGCGATTGACATGGAAACGGCCACCATCTTTACTGTAGGTTTTTTCAATAAAATTCCAACAGGCGCTTTGTTGTTGGTTAGTGATTCTCCAATGGTTCCCGAAGGTGTAAAAACAGAAGCCAGCGACATGTCCGTAACGGCTCAGTTTGTAGAACGCCATTTGAAAATAGGTGTTGATTCATTAAAACAATTGATCAACAACGGACAAACCGTTCGACACCTCAAATTTTAAAACTCCAAACCGGGCTTTTTAAATTTAAAATTTTTACTTTTTAATTTCTACATGCAACCTCTACTGGAAATAAAAAATCTAAGCATTAGTTTTAAAAAGTCTAATGAGATTTTTAAAGCCGTAAATGAAATTTCATTTCAAATTGAAACGGGAAAATTCACCGCTATTGTTGGAGAAAGCGGTTCGGGAAAATCATTAACTGCATTATCAATACTTCAACTTTTACCTGAAGGAGCAAGCATTTCCGGCAATATCATTTTCAATACAAATGGAAATCCGATTGAATTAACTTCCTTAAACAACAATTCCATTTCCGATATTCGAGGACATGAGATTTCAATGATATTCCAGGAACCGATGACTGCATTGAATCCGCTCATCAAATGCGGAAAACAGGTAACTGAAATTTTATTGCGTCATCTAAATATATCAACACAAGCAGCCAAAGAAAAAACGCTGCAATTATTTACAGAAGTTGAACTTCCCAATCCTGAAAAAATCTTTCAATCCTATCCGCATCAAATCAGCGGCGGACAAAAACAAAGAGTAATGATTGCGATTGCAATTGCCTGTAATCCTAAACTGCTGATTGCTGATGAACCTACTACTGCTCTGGATGTAAGGGTTCAAAAAAGCATCATGACATTGCTAAAAAAACTGCAAATACAATATAATATGTCGGTGTTGTTAATAACACATGACTTAGGATTGGTAAATGATGTAGCCGATGATATTGTGGTTTTATACAAAGGCAATATTGTTGAAAGCGGAAATGCTCGTGATATATTGCTTCATCCCGGTAACGCATACACGAAAGGATTATTGATGTGCAAACCAAGTCCAGCATTAAAAGGGAAAAGACTTCCAGTGTTGAGTGATTCCTTATCAACAGAAAATGAAATTAAAATTGATGAAGTTGAAAATCAATTTACTCCTAAAAACACAACTGAAACACATCCCGTAATCGCCGTCAATTCCTTGAAAGTTCATTATCCTGCCGCAAAAAATATTTGGGGTAAAGTTACCTCCTATCACAAGGCAATTGATGATGTAAGCTTCAATGTATATGCGCAGGAAACCATTGGTATTGTTGGAGAAAGTGGTTGTGGTAAAACAACTTTAGGCAGAGCCATATTACAATTAATAAAACCCAACAGCGGCAGTATAAAAATCAATGGAATTGATATCAACAGTCAACATGATGCTATAAAAAAAGGCAAGGAATTACAAATCGTTTTTCAGGATCCTTATGGTTCATTAAATCCCAGACTCACCATTGGCGATGCGATAACAGAACCGATGAAAGTGCATGGTTTGTTTGGTAACAAAACTCAGCGTAAAGAGAAAGCCATTTCATTGATGGAGCAAGTTAGTTTGAACGCTGATCAATTCAATAAATATCCTCATCAGTTCAGTGGTGGTCAGCGGCAAAGAATCTGTATTGCCAGAGCATTATCAACCGAACCTTCGATTATGGTTTTTGATGAAAGTGTGTCTGCATTGGATGTAAGTGTTCAAGCGCAAGTACTGAATCTCATCAATGAATTAAAAGCCAAGTATCAATTTACTTCGTTGTTTATTTCACATGATCTTTCTGTCGTGCATTATATCAGCGATCGAATCATTGTAATGAAAGCAGGAAAAATCGTTGAACAAGGCGATGCGAATGAAATTTTCTTCAATCCGAAAGAAGAGTATACGAGAGAGTTGATTGGGAGTATGCCTGGTAAAACGCCCCCTCAATCCCCAAAAGGGGGAAGTTGATTGATTAGGATAACCACGAATTCACGAATGATTTATTGTTTGGCGTTTGGGGTTTGGCGTTTGGGGTTTGGGGTTTGTTTGACCGTTATGCAAATTTCTTAGAGAGAATCGCCACTTCCTTATTCCTTATTTTTACTTTCTTATTATTTATTTTTTTTAGCCACAAAGACTCCAAAGCACAAAGAAACACAAAGGCTTTTTTGTCATTCAGAAGATAATTTTTATCGCTCGGAGACCTCCCCCTTTGGGGGATTAAGGGGGCTTGGGGTTGGGGGTGAGGTTTTTTCTTCATGAGAAAATGATTTTTTCATATTGGTAATCCCACTTTTACATTGAATATTTTACATTTAATATTTTACATTTTTTTTCGCCACAAAGACTCGAAGGCAGAAAGAAACACAAAGAAAAAAAAGCCCACTCCAATTAAGGAGCAGGCCTTTCTAGCTTATAAGGTTTATGGTTTAATGGTTTAAGTTGCTACGCTGGTTAACCTTAAACCATTAAACTTTTAAACCCTTGAACAGCTTCCCCCTTCGGGGGATTGAGGGGGCTTTAGTATTTCACCACCCTCACCACTTTCTTCTCAGTGCCTTGTAAAACTTCCAGCATATACACACCTGGTTTAAAATCTGATCCGAGTGATATGGTTTCATTAGGATTTATTTTTATCATTTTTATCAATCTTCCCTGTACATCCAACACTCTTACATTAATTACAGATAAACTAACGTTGTCGGTTACTTTCAAACTGAAAGCTGATGTTGTCGGATTCGGAAATACTTTCACATCCAATGATGATGACGCATTGTTTATTAATCCTTTGGTATAAGTTGCGCCAGGACCTGATGGACATGGTGCCAATTTAACTACCGTCGACTTTGTACCGCTGGTTCCACAATTAGATACCGCTTTTACAGTAACAGTTCCATCTACAACACCATTTGTATAACTAACCGTAATACTTCTTGAACCTTGGCCACTTAACAAAGTAGCTCCTGAAGGAACCGTCCATAATAATGATGTGGTATTTCCAGGTATTGATGCTATCGAATAAGTATACTCTCTATTTGGACATACTTGAGTATTAATGACATCTATATTACCTGGCGTTCCAGGTAAAAGTCTGCTGATTGACAAAGTTCTTGTAGAACTTGTACCACAACCATTTGAGCCGATAACTGAAATAGAGCCTCCTGTAAATCCTGCAGGATATTTAAAGGATATCGTATTCGTTCCCTCTCCATTTACATCAGTTGCCGCTGATGGCAATGTCCATGTATATGAGCTTATATTATTAACTGCTGATACGCTGTATGTTGCCAATGTTCCAGTAGTTCCAATGTATTCACATGAATTGGTTGGACCACTAATTGTTCCTATACTTGGATTGCTACGGGTAATTAACAAACTTCTAATTCCACTCACACCACAAGCATTTACTGATTGTACTGTAATGGTACTAGTACTGAAATCAGCATTAAAAGTAACTGCTACTGTAGTATCATTTTCCCCTGCAACATTAGGATGAGTTATGTTAGTAGTACCATTTTGGGATGCCCAAATATAGCTTGTTGCTGTTACATTCGTAGTTCCAGATTCAACAACTTTTGGAATTTTGTATGTCACAGGAACATTGGTACCTATACTGCCACAAATATTTGATGATGATGCAGTAATGGTAGCAGGTGTTATAGGTGCTTGAGCCGCCAAATATATAATCTGTAAGCTTCCTCCCGCCGGTGTTACCCTGATTTGCTTGTTAGCTTGACTTGCAAATCCGTTCAACAATTTAATCACAATGCTGCGTGTACCCTGACCCGATACCAGTTGCGTATTACGAGGTAACGTCCATGCATAACTGCTGGCTCCCGCTACACTTGCTGTGTAGGTAAGTGTTTGGTTGGTACCGATGTAGCTACAAACATTGATAATGTTGTTGATGACCACTGTATTAATCGTCAAATTCAATGTAGCTGTACTATCACAACCTACAGCGTTAGTAGTTTGATAAGTATACGTTCCACTTGAAGTATAGCTATTGCCATTCCAAGAATAACTGCCAGTTGCTGTAATTGTGGCTGTTGATGTGGATGGCTGTTTCACTGTCAAATTCAACGTTGCTACCGAATCACATCCCAATACTGTTTGTAACGTGCTAGTATACGTGCCGGATGTTGTATATGTATTTCCATTCCACAAATAGCTGCCACAAGATACTTGAGTAGTTGTACCTGAAGGAATTGTAAATTCAAAATTCCTCATTGGCAAAGCACTAGCTGTATTACTAGAATTACTCTTAAGAAAGAGGTCTAAAAGTGAGAATTCCCAGATAACAACCCTATTCGCATCATATTCATCAGCAGAGCCCATGTAGTATTTGTTACCAAAACCTAAATATGCGCCAGCAAAAGATAAGTTAGGGTTGCCACCGGTATAGCTGGCATCAAATACTTTTTCCAATTCATCTATAGTAGCCATATACCAGTCTGAATAACCGCCATACGTTGCTGTATCTATTGCATAAGCCATATAATTACCTGGTCCCATATAGTTTACTAACGCTGCTGTATTGGCAGCTCCTTTTCCAACACCATTTTGAGTAATATTAATTAATGATGTTTGTGCTGCTCCAATTGCCCAAGGCCTGTTTGATTGCACCGGACCTAAAATCCAACCCTTGATTTTTGTAGAGTCATATCCTGAATCTCCGGGTTGCAACACATAACCTATTTTACCACCTTGAAGGGTTTGACCAATTGTCAATGAAGCCGGTGTTACCAAATTCAATATTTCAATAGAATCACAACCAGCAGTGGTTGTACCTGTCCAGGTATACGTACCCACACTGTTGTAAGTTTGACCATGCCAAGTATACGGCCCACATGTGGCAACTGTAGTTGTAGAAATTGACGCTGAAACAGGTGTTACTGAAAAACTACGGACAGGTAATGAACGATAGGTAGCTATCATTTTTTGATGTATATAGAGTCCTACATCTCCAAGATTAGTTGCATAACCTACTCCATAATGTTCAAGCGGAATTTCTGTTGATGTAGCATAAGGACCTACCACAGCAGTATTAGTATTAACTAAAACTGGATGCCAATATGTCCAATTTGACAATACCTTTTGCATTTCTGCCCCGCTTGGCATATACCAATCGGAGTAACCATTTATAGTAGCGGTATCAATTTGATAAGCTATATAATTCCCCGGCCCCATTAAATTAACCAATGCTGTTGTGTTATCGGCCCCAACTCCCAATCCATCTGTAGTCACACCCGTAGCGACGAACCAATATTGAGAAGTAGCCCAATTCGTCTCTGTTAATAAATCTTTTGGACCTACAATCAATCCTTTTGTTACAGCAGGGTCATACCCAGGATCACCTGGCTGTAATATATAACCAATTTTACCACCTTGAAAATCTTGTCCCAATGTAAGTGCGGAATTAGAAACAACATTAAGTATTTCTATAGAGTCACAACCTGCAGCATTGGTGCCCGTCCAGGTATAGGTACCAACATTAATATAGGATTGACCATGCCAAGTATAAGCGTTACAATTGGTGACTGTAGTAACACTAGGAACAGAACTTTGTTTGATGGTTAAATTCAGAATAATTACAGAATCACATCCACTGGCATTATAAATTGTATCAACAGAATAAACACCTGTTGTATTATAATTAGTACCATTGTAAGTATACTGGTCGCAAGCTGTCGCGTTAATGGTACGAGTCAAGATACAATTGGTTCCCAATGCAAAATAGCTTCCATCAATAAGATTTACGGTAACTTCTTTGTTGCTGTTTAATGCATATTCGGTTACAGAGCCAGCAGTGAAATTCTCGGTAGTACTTACTAACAAAAATTGATATACTGGACTTTCAGTCACTTTAATCGTAACATTCCCGTTATCACCATTTGTTTCACTCACTTTCCAAACTTCTGCAGATCTCGTTGACCCGGTCACGCCAGTTATTGCTACAGAACCCGAAGCTCCGTTAGAAGCAATAGCCAGAAACCTCTTATCTGCACCAAAAGTTGCTGTATTGGATGCATTATCAGCAGCAATTGTATTGCCCAATGAAATAGTTATTTTACCTCCGTTTACAGCTGTCGATTGCTTTTGAGCTAAAGCCGAATTATCATCACGACCTATTACCGTAATGTTGTTGTAATAAGTTGAATTTCCGGTCCAAATTACAGAACCATCAGAGGCAAGGTAATTGTAAGGACTCGCCTGACTTCCCAACGTAAGACCATATTTAACTGCCAGATAGCTCTCCACTTTTTGTTGTTCTACAGTGGTTAACGCTGTATCATAACCAATAAATTCGGGGATATAAGCAAATGCGTACTCACCGTATAAACCCGATCCGGCCAAAGTAGGCTGTATGGCGGTGCCATCAGAATTTGCTCCAGTAAACACAGGAATTCCATTCTTATGAAATCTGTAAGCACCACTGGTTTCCCGAATCAAATCATGCATTTTGACATTGTTTGTTTGGGGCGTAATAAAAAGTTCGGCTGGTGTACCATTCATGAATAGGTTATCTTCATAACGATTCCAGTTGCCCCACAAGAAATTTGAATTTTTATCGGCAAATATTCGTTGGTATTCTCTACTAAAGTCATATTGTTTGGACACCCCAAACATGCTGTATCCGGCAGAAAGGGCATAATCAAAATAATACGAGTCATCGCTGCCATCAAAATCAATAGCAGGATTAAAATTGATCAGGGCACCGGGATTACCGGTAGCAGTACCTGGTTCTCCTGAAAGTACTTTCGCATCGTTACCATTACCGCTGGCATCGGTCCATCCTGATGCGTTAGCGGTTGATGTATAAGTAAATCCCTGGTTAGCCTTAACCCACATTTTTAATCCGTTGGTAACACAGCCAGGTGCCTGAGTGATGGTTAAATTTAATGTAGCAATCGAATCACTACCTCCGGCATTTACCAAAGTAGTTGAGTAAGTTCCACTTGAAGTATATGTAGTACCATTCCATGTGTAGCTGCCACAGCTCGTAATAGTTGTAGTAGAGAAGCTTTGATTGATGGTTAAATTTAGAGTAATAATAGAATCACATCCGCTACCATTATAAATTGTATCTGTCAGATAAACACCTGAAGTATTATAAGTAGTACCATTGTATGTATATTGGCCGAAAGCTGTCACGTTAACGGTGCCAGTCGCAATGCAATTCGTTCCAAACGAAAAATAACTGCCATCATTTAAATTAACGGTAACTTCTTTGTTGCTGTTTAATGCATATTCGGTTACAGTACCTGCACTGAAGTTTTCAGAAGTGCTTACTAATAAAAATTTATATACAGCAGTATCGTTTACTTTAACAGTTATGTTTCCAATATCTCCATTTGCCTCTTTTACTTTCCAAACTTCTGAGGATCTCGTTGGACTGCTAACGCCTGTAACAGCTGTTGTACCTGAAGCGCCGTTTGAAGCAATAGCCAAAAACCTCTTATCCGCACTAAAAGTGGCTGTATTGGATGCATTATCAGCAGCAATGGAATTGCCTAATGAAATGGTTATTTTGCCTCCGTTAACTGCTGTTGATTGTTTTTGAAGTAACACAGAATTGTCATCACGACCAATTATTGTAATATTCTTGTAATAGGTCGTACTTCCCGTCCATATTACAGAAGCATCAGAAGCAAGGTAATCATAGGGACTAGCCTGACTTCCCAAAGTAAGTCCATATTTCACGCCAAGATAGCTTTCCACCCTTTGTTGTTCAGTAGTGGTTAATGCTGAGTCATATGCAATGTATTCAGGAATGTGTGCAGAAGCATACTCTCCCAATTGGCCGCTACCTCCTAATGTAGGCTGTATGGGTGTTCCATCTGATGATGCTCCTGAGAATAAAGTAAGTCCATTCTTTTGAAATCTATAGGCACCATCCGTTTGGCGGATGAAATCATGTAATTTTACATTACTTGTTTGAGATGTTATAAAAAGCTCACTAGGGGCGCCATTTATATAAATATTATCTTCATATTGATTCCAATTACCCATCAAAAAATTGGTGTTTTTAGCAGAAAATATCCTTTGGTATGGAGAACTAAAATTATATTGTTTGGATACACCAAACATGCTGTATCCGGCAGAAAGTAAATAATCAAAATAATACAAATCAAAACTGCCATCAAAGTCAATTGCAGGATTAAAATTGATCATGGCACCTGGATTACCAACTCCTTCACCCGGTTCACCTAATTGTACTTTTGCATTGTTACCGTTGCCACTGGCATCAGCCCATCCAACAGCATCAGCGGTTGTTGAATAAGTAAATCCTTGGCTGCCTTTTACCCATATTTTTAATCCCTTGGCAACACAGCCAGGAGCTTGTGTGATACTGATGGTTAAATTTAATGTAGCAATCGAATCACAACCTCCGGCATTTGTTAATGTGGTAGAATAGGTTCCACTTGCAGAATAAGTGGTGCCATTCCATGTATAACTGCCACAGTTGGTGATAGTGGATGTACTTGTTGTAGCAGTACAAGGATTGTAAGTAAAACTACGAACAGGTAAAGGTGGATTAATAATACCTTTATATGTATTACTGCTTACTATTTGACCAGCCGATACACGATAAGCCATACTAATAGCACGTTCGACAAAGGTGATAGTCGTCACCTCCGTTGAAGTCCAATACCAATCTGAATTTAAGGCAGGAGTTATTCCT
>CALPIT020000041.1 GCA_943323705.2 Streptomyces griseus | reverse complement strand
CCACACTTTGGAAAAAACTGTAGTTCTGATTAGTTGACATATTGTTGGTTTTTATTTTCTCAGTAAAAGCGTTTTTAATATTATTTTTCTTTTTCCAGTTTGCTGATTTTTCTGTCGATTAAAAATACATAAATAAACAAACCGATTAAAATGGTAAGGCAAACAGCAACAACGGTGTAAATCTTTCCGTTGCTTCTCATTACATCAGCCATTTCAACTTTCTCTTGTGCCCAACTCATTGTTGACATCAACATGAAAAAGCAAATTAAAAATAATTTATTCATTGATTATGTTTTTATCTTTCATCAATTGTAATCTAATTTTCAAAGTGGCTATCCATACGCCTAACAAACTCCATCCGATGATTGCAGGATAAAAAATCATACGCATGGAGCCATCTAAATCTTGTCTGTCTAAAGCCGGATTGCCGCTGTCACTTCCTGGTGCGCCTGGATGCAAACTTCCCACGATACGAGGAATAATCCAAATACTTGGGAATAACATCGCGAATGCGAATATGTTGTAAACCGCACTTATCCTAGCGCGTTTATCAATATCGGTAAATGAACCTCTCAAAACAAAATAGGCACCATATATAAGTAAGGCAATTGCAGCTCCGATGAGCTTGGGTTCTTTCAATACGCTACCGATGGATTGTCCCTGATCAGTTACCCAAGTAACGTTCACCCATTCAAATCCAGTGGCATAGCCAAGGATACCAAATAAACATCCAACTGCAGCAAAATTTAATGCATAAATATCATTACGATAATTGAAGCCACGAAGGTATTTGATACTATAATAAAAGCTCGCTCCGAATAGTATCATCATGCCAAACCACATACAAACATGGAAATAGAGATTCCGAATGGTTTCATTTAAAATAGGCAGATGAGGAACATCAAGAAGAAATCCAGCAACAATTGTGTAAACCAATAATACAAACGATAATATTTTCCACCAGCTTTTTTTCAACGGCATTTTTTTATCGGGGCAAAGTTATAGGAAATGACACCATAGAAAGCAATAATTTCTAAAAGATTTTAAGGGTTTTAGTCTTTCCACAAATAAGGAAATAAGATCACACCAAGTATAATGACCAATAAATTCATGGCTAAAGTCAATCCGGTCAACTGCAACACCGCACCATCGCGGAAAACTTCAGCAAAAGCAGTTTTGCTCATTTTCATCACTAGCATTAGTTGAGGCAGAATTACCGGGAAACCTAATATCGCAATTAATGCTGCGTTTTGTTGGGCTTTAGCAGCAATAGCACTCATTAAAGTAAAGACTAAACTGATTCCAGTGCCGCCAATGATAACGATGCCTGTAAATTTCAGCATGTTAAAAACCGGATTCCCCAGAAAAAAAGTAAATAAAATCAAGCTTATCAAACTCATCAACATCATCAACATCACATTGTAAATCATTTTTGAAATGATAAAATCAACCGGAGAGCAGATGCTGAAAAAATACAACATGCGACCTTTGCTTTCCTGTAAAAAACTTTTGGCAACAGCATTTACACATACAAATAACTGAATCACCCAAAACAAACTGTTCCACACTTGCGCATCCGGTTCTTCAGCCATAGACAAATAAATGACAAAAATCGTAGCTGCGATATATAACAATATGCCATAAAAGGTATGCTTCTGACGGAGTTCAATCAGAATGTCTTTTCTTAGCAATGCCAATACCTTGTTGTTCATGGCAGCAAAGTTATGATTCTACAATAGAGAATTGATATATTTTTTGTGATGATTTCTACATTAAAACGGTGGTAAGATACATGTAAGGTAAGCTGTAAAACTCATGTTTATTTTTTGATAAAGCGATAGTTCTGTTGTTCAGAAAACATCATGTAACATGAAGAAAACTTCAATTCTTTTATTCTTTTTGATTGTTCTGCAGGTCGCTTTGCACAGCAAATAAACTACTGGACATTGCATAATGATTCAACTCTTTAAAAAAGAAATTTTTTTTCCAATGTTGAAACGTTGGGAAAAATTAAAAAACAAGAAAATAAAATCGAATCGCTGCGTAAATCTTTGTTCTCCCACCGTTGAAACGGTGGGCTATGTTAAAACGGTGGGCTACTTCTGAGCACAAATCCTGCACCTTGGTTCGTAAATGTCTTTTTCTCCCAACAGCACTTGTCCGCTTTGAGCTGTTTTTCTATAACTAACGTGTGCGATATTTCCACATTCCATGCAGATTGCATGCAATTTGGTAATGTAATCGGCTACTGCCAACAAATCGGGCATTTGTCCGAAAGGCTGCCCCATATAATCCATATCCAAGCCGGCAACTATAACCCTGATACCTCTTAATGCCAGTTGTTCGCAAACTTCTCTGATGCCGTCATCAAAAAATTGGGCTTCATCAATGCCCACCACATCTACATCTTTAGCTAGCAACAAAATTGCGGCGGAGTTCTCCACGGGAGTGGAATTAATAGCGTTGGTGTCATGACTCACAATCTTTGTTTCATCATAACGAGTATCAATTTTTGGTTTGAAAATCTCTACTTTAAGATTTGCAATTTTCACTCTTTTCAATCTTCTGATTAATTCCTCAGTCTTTCCGCTGAACATACTTCCGCAAATCACTTCTATCCAGCCTCTTTTGTCGCCTTTATAATCCGGTTCTATAAACATTAATTAATTTTTTTTAAAAATTGGTTTGTAACTTTAGTTTTTGTTTTTGCAAAGATTAAGGTTTAAGTTCAACAGGCAAAACAAAAATTGAGTTTGTAAAAATTTATTTAATACCCAAAATCTTCAATATGGAACGAGTGGAAACACTCTCACAAAGACTCAACGAACAGATTGCCGATAAAGCGTCTGTTGATGAGTTATTACAGACCGTACAAATGTTGCAATCTGAGTTGATGCACCTCAAATCATCAGGCAATGACCATAGCAACACCGGAAAAGTTGCTTTCGATATGCCTACGGTGTTGATTGAATCAGTACCTTATGCTGAAGAAAAAGTAGTTCTCAATCTCGATATCGATGAAGAAGCACTTGCTGATGAGCTTGAGCAAATCAGAAAAACGGCTGAAACCATCAACAGCATCAGCATTAAAAATAAAAAACCATTCAGTTTTGATCCTATAGAAGATACGCCTACCTTAATTCATCAAACCAATAGTGAACAAGCCTCGAAAAAAGAACTTAACGAATCCATGGCTCCGCTTAGCGATTCGCTGAATGATAAATTAAAACAATCCAAAAAAGAATTAAGTGAAGCGTTGAAAGATACGCCCATTAAGGATATTAAAAAGGCCATCGGCATCAACGACAGATTTCTATTCATCAATGATTTGTTCAAAGGAGATGAGGCGATGTATGAAAGAAGCATCAAAACCATCAACGGCTTTTCCATTTATGCAGAAGCAGAATACTGGATCAGAAGGGAGCTTAAAACAAAACTCGGTTGGGATGTTCAGCATGAAACTGTAAAACAGTTTGATCAGTTAATCAAAAGACGATTTTCAGTGATATAATTCACAACAATATGAGTAGCACCGATTTTTGATTTCACAAATTCACCAGAAACTTTTCCTGTAGCCAATAATTTGTTTTCATCTTGAACAAATAATGCTAAACCTTTATTGAATTCAGATGGAGATGCTACTGAATACGCTGCCCCTTTCTCAACTAGTGCAGCAGCTTCTGCAAACTTTTTGAAATTAGGTCCGAAGAATACAGGCTTGCCATAAACCGCCGCCTCCAGTGTATTGTGAATGCCAGATTTATTGAAACCTCCGCCAATAAAGGCAACTGAGGCATATTTGTACAATGCCGACAACATACCAATATTGTCAATAATCAACACATGGCTTGATGATGTCATGTCTTTTTTCCATTCCGAATAAAAAATGGCGTTTTGAAATGTTGCTTTCAAACGGTTCAGATTTGAAGGTGAAATTTCATGTGGTGCAATAATGAATTTTACAGAATTGTTTTTTTGAATAAATGGCGCAAGCAGGTTTTCGTCTTCTTCCCAGGTGCTGCCGGCAACAACAGTGAAGTCGTTTTTTGTAAAAGCGGCAATTTCTGGTAAAGTTTTATTTTCAGCGGCGATGGCGTAAACCCTATCAAATCGAGTATCGCCGCTTATGGCAGCGTTTGTAATACCAATTTCTTTCAACAATTGAACAGATGTATCATCTTGCACATAAATCAAATTGAAGGATTTCAATATGTTTTTCCAAAATCCACCGTAAGGTTTAAAAAATGGCTGTGATCTTCTAAAGATGCCCGAAATTAAAATGACAGGAATATTTTTCGATTTCAGTTGACTCAAATAATGAAACCAATATTCATATTTCACCCAAATGACCAAAGCAGGATTGATGGTTTCAATGAGTTTTTGGGCATTTTTTGGCGTGTCGATAGGTAAGTAAATTACATGGTCGGCTAGTGGATAATTTTTTCTGATTTCATAACCACTTGGAGAAAAAAAACTGAGCACGATTTCATATTGAGGAAATTTATCTTTTAATGCTTCCAATACTGGGCGGCCTTGTTCGAATTCTCCCAAACTAGCACAGTGAAACCATATTTTTTTCTTTTCTGAGTTAAAAACAGGGAAATGTTTACGTCCATCAACCCATAATCTTGCTTTTGGGTTCCATATGGAAGCCAGCCCTATGATGAAACTATAGAAATGAATAAAAAAATCGTAAAAAAATCGGTTCAAAATGTAAAAATTATCTTCAAAAATACATTCAATTGGCCGTTTAATCAATTCGTAGTGTTTACTATGGAATTTGAGGTGTAAATCATATCTTTGCGCGGCTTAAACTATTGATTTATGAGGCCTTTACAAATGGTGGATACGAAGTCACAATACCTTAAAATAAAAGATAGGGTAGATGCGGCTGTTATAGCGGTTATGGAAAGTTCACAATTTATAGGTGGACAGGTGGTAAATAATTTTGCCAACAACTTGGCTAAGTACAATGGCAGTAAACATGCTATTCCTTGTGCAAACGGAACCGATGCACTTCAAATTGCGATGATGGCATTGGGATTAAAAGCCGGTGACGAGGTGATTACACCTTCCTTTACCTACATCGCTACTGTGGAAGTGGCTGCATTATTGGGCATCAAACCAGTATTTGTGGAAGTTGATAAACGAACTTTTTGTATCGACCCTGTAGCCATTGAAAAAGCCATTACACCCAAAACTAAAGCTATAGTTCCTGTTCATCTTTATGGTCATGCTGCTGAAATGGAAGCGATAATGGCGATTGCTCAAAAACATAATTTGTTTGTCATTGAAGACAATGCTCAGGGTATTGGAAACAATTACACATTTTCTGATGGTACCATGAAAAAAACCGGTAGTATCGGTCACATTGGTTGTACTTCATTTTATCCTTCTAAAAATCTGGGTGCATTTGGTGATGGCGGTGCGATTTTTACCGATGATGATGAACTGGCCAATAAATTGAGAATGATTGCTTCTCATGGACAAAGCAAACGTTACTATCACGATGTGGTAGGTTGTAATTCAAGACTCGATGCCATTCAAGCGGCAATTTTGGATATCAAATTGGAACACCTCGACGAATATATTGATGCAAGAATTACTGCAGCTGATTTTTACGACAAGGCTTTTGCGGGCATTAGTAAAATTGAAACGCCTTTCAGAGCAGCCAATAATATGCACGTTTTTCATCAGTATACACTTATCCTTCACGACGCTGATCGTGATGCTTTAAGTGCAGCTCTTGCAGACAAAGGAATTCCATCAATGATTTATTACCCTGTTCCTGCACATCGCCAAAAAATGTTTGATGCTTTTGGTGGTAGTGAATTTCAGTTGCCTGTTACTGATTGGCTTACAGAAAGGGTAATTTCATTACCGATTCATACAGAACTTGATGAAGAACAACAAACTTTTATTGCTGATGCGGTAAAAGCATTTTTAAAATAATTTCTAATAAACACAAAGAGATTTTATGAAGTTAGCAGTGATTGGTACAGGATATGTTGGCTTAGTTACCGGAACTTGTTTTGCAGAAACCGGAAACAATGTAACCTGCGTTGATATCGATATCAACAAAGTAAACAAATTAAAGGGCGGTCAGGTTACCATATTTGAGCCCGGACTTGAAAAATTATTCCTCAGAAATCAGAAAGAAGGAAGATTGCATTTCACCACTTCTATTGAAGAAGCGATTGAAAATGCACAAGTGATTTTTCTTGCTTTGCCCACACCTCCAGGTGAAGATGGCAGTGCTGATCTTTCTTACATATTGGGCGTGGCCGCTACATTAGGTAAATTGCTTAAACCAAATGAATACAAAGTTATCGTTGATAAAAGCACCGTGCCAGTGGGTACTGCTGAAAAAGTAAGAGCAACTATACTTTCAAACGCAGTTGAAAATATTGAACATGCATTTGATGTAGTTAGTAATCCAGAGTTCTTACGGGAAGGCGTAGCCGTAGATGATTTTATGAAACCCGATAGAGTAGTTATTGGTACAACTTCTGACAAGGCGATTAAAGTGATGAATGATTTATATGCACCTTTTGTACGCCAGGGTAATCCAATTATTTTTATGGATGAAAGTTCTGCTGAACTTACCAAATACGCAGCCAATTCTTTCCTTGCGGTTAAAATCAGTTTCATGAATGAAATCGCACATCTCTGTGAAAAAATGGGCGCTGATGTTGACATGGTCAGAAAGGGTATTGGAAGCGATGACAGAATCGGGAAGAGATTCTTATTCCCTGGTATTGGTTATGGTGGAAGTTGCTTTCCTAAAGATGTGAAAGCACTTGCCAAATCATCAAAAGATCTTGAATACGATTTCAAAATATTAAAAGCCGTGATGGATGTGAATGAAATTCAGAAATTACATCTCGTTCCTAAAATCAAATCATTCTTTAATAATGACCTCAAAGGCAAACATTTTGCATTGTGGGGATTGGCATTCAAACCCAATACAGATGATATCAGAGAAGCTCCGGCTTTTTACGTGATAGATGCATTATTGGAAGCAGGTGCTACCGTATCTGCATTTGATCCTGAAGCCATGAGCAATTCAAAAATGGTGTTAGGAGATAAAGTACAATTTGCCGACAATCAGTACGAAACTTTACATGGTGCTAACGCTTTGATTATCGCAACAGAATGGAATGAGTTCAGAACGCCTGATTTTGAAAAAATAGGAAGCATGCTTTCGCATAAAGCTATTTTCGACGGCAGAAATTTATTTGATTTGGCTTCTATGGAAAATCTTGGTTTTCATTATGAAAGTATTGGAAGAAAAATGATCAGTATTAAAAAATAATTTTACATTGGCTAGAAAAAGAATATTAATCACAGGTGCTGCAGGGTTTTTAGGTTCACATCTCTGTGACAGGTTTATTAACGAAGGTTATGAGGTAATTGGTATGGATAACCTGATTACAGGTGATTTAAAAAATATCGAGCATTTGTTCAAATTAGAACAATTCGAATTTTATCATCATGATGTTTCTACCTACATTCATGTGCCAGGACATCTGGATTATATTCTACATTTCGCCTCACCTGCAAGTCCAATAGATTATTTAAAAATTCCGATTCAAACTTTGAAAGTGGGTTCTTTAGGAACACATAACTGTTTGGGTTTGGCATTGGCAAAAAAAGCAAGGATTTTAGTGGCGAGTACCAGCGAAGTTTATGGAGATCCGTTAGTTCATCCGCAAACTGAAGATTATTGGGGCAATGTAAATCCAATTGGTCCACGCGGTGTTTATGATGAGGCAAAAAGATTTCAAGAAGCCATGACAATGGCCTATCATACATTTCATCAATTGGAAACCAGAATTGTTAGAATATTCAATACTTATGGTCCAAGAATGAGACTAAATGATGGAAGAGCATTGCCTGCATTTATTGGCCAAGCATTAAGAGGTGAAGATTTGACAGTATTCGGAGATGGTTCACAAACCAGAAGTTTTTGCTACGTTGATGATTTGGTAGAAGGTATTTACCGATTGTTGATGAGCGACTATAGTTATCCTGTAAACATTGGCAATCCTGATGAAATCTCACTTGCTGATTTTGCCACAGAGATTTTGAAACTTACAGGTTCACAACAAAAAATAGTGTACAAGCCTTTACCTGAAGATGATCCTAAACAAAGACAGCCGGATATTAATAAGGCAAAAGAATTGTTGAATTGGGAACCTAAAGTTAATCGCGAGGAAGGTTTGAAAATCACCTATGATTATTTTAAAAATTTCACTAGAGAGGATTTATATAAACTGCCAAAAGAATTTGAAAGCAGAAAATATTAATTAGTAACAAAACAATTTAGCATTCATGTATCAAGAATTATTAAGCAAGGAAAAAACATTGGCCGTTATTGGTTTGGGTTATGTTGGTTTGCCAATTGCTCTTGAATTTGCCAAGAAAATCAAAGTCATCGGTTTTGATATCAATGCCCAGCGTGTGGAAATGATGAGAAATCATATTGATCCAAGTCAAGAGCTCGAATCTTCTGCATTTGAAAATTGTGATATCGAATTCACGAATGACCTTGATGTATTAAGAAAAGCCAACTTCTTTATTGTGGCTGTTCCTACACCGGTAGATGAACACAATGTACCTGATTTGATTCCTGTACAACGTGCCAGTGAAACCATAGGAAAAGTCATTAAGAAAGGCGACTACGTTGTTTTTGAAAGCACCGTTTATCCGGGTTGTACCGAAGAAGATTGTGTGCCTATTATAGAAAAATTCTCAGGATTGAAAATGGTGACTGATTATAAAATCGGTTATTCTCCTGAAAGAATCAATCCGGGAGACAAAGAACATACCATCAGTACCATTGTAAAAGTAGTGAGTGGCTGTTGTGCTGAAAGTTTGGACACTATTGCTAAAGTATATGAACTCGTAGTTAAAGCTGGTGTACACAAAGCTTCTTCTATTAAAGTGGCTGAAGCTGCAAAGATTATTGAAAATACACAAAGAGATTTGAACATTGCGTTGATGAACGAATTGTCTATCATTTTTGATAGGATGAACATCAATACTTTCGAAGTACTAGAAGCAGCTGGAACAAAATGGAATTTCCTTAAGTTTCAACCGGGTTTGGTAGGTGGACATTGCATTGGTGTTGATCCTTACTATCTTACTTATAAGTCAAAAGAGTTAGGTTATGATAGCCAGGTAATCCTCGCCGGCAGGGTTATTAATGATGGAATGGCAAGTTACGTAGCTAAAAAAGTATTGCAGCATATCATTCAAAGTAATGGCAATGTAAAGCATAGTAAAGTGCTCGTGATGGGTGCAACATTCAAAGAAAATGTAAGCGATATCAGAAACAGTAAAGTTGCTGATGTGGTGAAAGAATTGAAATCATTTTCTTTAAACGTTGATGTGGCTGATCCATATGCAGACAGTGATGAGTTGAAACATGAATATGGTTTTGAATTGACACCAACCATTGCCAATGATTATGATGCGGTAATTGTAACTGTGCCTCATCAGGAATACAAATCATTAGACGAAAATTATTTTGCTTCTATCACGAAAGAAAAAGCTTTAATAGCAGATTTGAAAGGAACTTATAGAAGTAAAATTACCAATAGAAATTACTGGAGTTTATAAAATATTAATCATCTTGGAAAACCAATTTCACAATAAAGACATCAGCAATGATTGTTTTTTAGTTACCGGCGGCGCTGGTTTCATCGGTAGTCATATCGCCGAATACCTGTTAAAGAATGGCGCTAAAAAAGTAAGGGTGCTAGATAATATGGTCAATGGTTTTGAAAAAAATCTTGCCATTCTTAGCGCTTATCCTGCATTTGAATTCATCAAAGGAGACATCAGAGATTTGGATACTTGCATGCAAGCTTGCGAAGGTATTGATTACATCAGCCATCAGGCGGCATTGGGTTCTGTACCGCGTTCTATTAAAGAGCCGGTTTATTTCAACGACGTAAATGTGGGTGGATTTGTGAATATGCTTAAAGCTGCTGTTGATTGTAAAGTTAAAAGTTTCGTCTATGCGTCATCGTCATCTGTGTATGGAGATGAACCAACGTTACCAAAAGTTGAAAATAGGATTGGCAATTGTTTGTCGCCTTACGCTGCTACTAAAAAAACTAATGAGTTGTATGCTCAGGTTTTTGCCGATGTGTATGGTGTCAAACTGATGGGCTTTCGTTACTTTAATATATTTGGTCCTCGCCAGGATCCTGATGGTCCTTACGCTGCTGTAATTCCTTTGTTTGTAAAAGGTATCATGAATGAAGCGCCGGTATATATCAATGGAGATGGCGAACAGACTAGAGATTTTACTTATGTTGACAATGCCGTACAAATCAACGTCAAAGGCATGCTGACAGAAAATGCAGATGCTTTTAATAAAGTGTATAACGTAGCTTGCGGTGAATATTATTCAGTGAATCATTTGTATCAAGCATGTGCAACACAATTGCAAAGTGAGTGGAAGCCAATTCATCGTGAACCAAGAGCTGGTGATATCAGAAATTCTTTGGCAGATGTTAGTCTGGCAAAAAATAATTTAGCTTATCAACCTGTGAAACAATTTGAGGCAGGCTTGATTGATACCATTGAGTTTTTCAAAAAAGTATATTCCAAATTACATTCATAATGCCATTTATCAAAACAGATTTTCCAGGATTGTTTGTATTTGAACCTGTTGTTCATAGCGATAGTCGTGGTTATTTCTTTGAAAGTTATAACAACAATGTTTGTAAAGATTTTGGCATCGACACCATCTTCGTACAAGACAATCAAGCAAGATCAGTTTATGGTGTGATCAGAGGAATGCATTATCAATTGAATCCTCACGCACAAACAAAATTCATTCGTGCGTTAAGCGGAACGATTTTAGATGTGGTGCTCGATATCAGAAAGGGTTCTCCAACTTTCGGTCAGTATTTTTCAATAGAATTGTCGGCAGAAAATAAAAAGCAATTGTACATTCCTCATGGATTTGCTCATGGCTATTCAGTGTTGAGCGAAACCGCTGAAGTGTTTTATAAATGCGATTCATTTTATAATAAAGAAGCGGAAGCAGGTATTCAGTTTTACGATCCACAAATAAATATTGATTGGAAAATCCCTGCAGACAAACAAATCATTTCAGATAAAGACAAACAACATCCTACATTCGAAAATTGTAAAACCAATTTCATTTTTGAATAGTAAACTCAACATACTCATAACTGGTGCTAATGGTCAATTGGGCAATGAATGCAGAACATTGGCGGCTGTAAGAACGGATGCTAATTTCATCTTCACTGATATAGCTGAATTATCGATAACGGATGAAGCGGCCATTAATGAAATGTTTTCAAAAAATAATTTTGATTATTGTATTAATGCCGCTGCGTATACTGCCGTTGATGCTGCGGAGAATGATATAGAAACATCAAGAGCCATCAATGCAACTGCTGTTGGTTATTTGGCTAAAGCCTGCAACAAATACAATTGTAAGTTGATTCATATTTCTACAGATTATGTTTTTGATGGAGAAAATGAATTCGGATATAAAGAAGAAGATGCTACAGCACCCATCAATGTATATGGCATTACCAAATTGGAAGGCGAACACTTGGCTTTTGGAAACAATGCCCAAACAATTGTCATTCGTACTTCTTGGGTATATAGTTTTCATGGAAAGAATTTTGTAAAAACCATGATGCGGTTGATGCAGGAAAAAGAAGAAATCAATGTAGTAGCAGATCAAATTGGCAAACCCACTTATGCAGCTGATTTGGCTGATGCCATTTTTAATATTATTTTTTATTCAACAACATTTATTCCGGGTATTTACAACTATTCAAATCAAGGTGTGATTTCTTGGTTTGATTTTGCAACGGCGATAAAAGAAATTGGCGGGTATGGCTGCAAAGTAAATCCAATTCCTTCATCGGCTTATCCGGTGCCGGCGAAACGTCCTCATTATTCAATTTTATTGACTGATAAGATTGAAACAACTTATAATATCCACATTCCACATTGGAAAGACAGTCTGGAAAAATGCATGCAATTGCTGAAATAATTTTGCTCAGCTTTAAATCAACTCAATGAATTTATTTGCTATTAAAAATCGGATTATTGTTACTTGCAGTAATCGATTATCGCCCTTTTTACAACAAGAAATTGAAGCGCTTGGATTTGCGCCGATTCGTATTTTTAAAACTGGAGTTGAATTGTTAGGAACGCTAGATGATTGCATCAAATTGAATTTACATCTTCGTTGTGCTTCTCAAGTGTTGTTTTCCTTAAAAGAATTTACTGCTTATAATGCAAATGATTTGTATAAAGAATTGTCGAAAATTGAGTGGGAGCAGATTATTCCTGCTCATGAATATTTTTCAATCACGAGCAATGTGACCAATGAAACCATTACTAATAATTTGTTTGCGAATGTGAAAGTGAAGGATGCCATCGCTGATCGTTTTAGAGAAAAGACAGGAGAGCGTCCTGACTCGGGCCCTGAATTGACGGGTGTTGTAGTGCATTTATATTGGAAGGAAAGCATTGCAGAATTATTTTTGGATACCAGTGGTGAGACGTTATCCAAACACGGCTATAGAAAAATTCCTGGAAAGGCGCCTATGCTCGAATCACTGGCCGCCGCCAATTTACTGGCGTTGAAATGGGACAGAAAATCCACTTTCATCAATCCGATGTGTGGTTCCGGAACTATTGCCATTGAAGCAGCGATGTTAGCTACCAATCGCAAGCCCGGGTTGTTTAGAAACAATTATTCGTTTATGCATGTGTGTGAGTATGATGAAAAATATTACAACAAACATTACAACGAGATGGAAGCACAAGTCATTCATGATACACCAGTAAGAATCATTGCTTCTGATATCAGCGAAGATGCGGTTGCTATTTCTAAAGTAAATGCAGGTATTGCAGGTGTTGAAGAAATGATCAATTTTGAATGTTGTGATTTTGCTGATACTACCATTCCGGAAAATAATGAAGGTGTGGTGTATTTCAATCCTGAATACGGCGACAGGTTAGGAGTTGAAATTGAATTGGAAGGTACTTACAAAAGGATGGGAGATTTTCTTAAACAAAAATGTAAAGGGTATTGGGGTTATATTTTCACGGGTAATTTGGAACTCGCTAAAAAAATTGGTTTAAAGCCTAAGAGAAGAATTGAATTTTATAATGGCAAAATTGATTGTAGGTTGTTTGAGTATGAGTTGTATGCGGGGACGAGAACAGCCTCACCCCCAACCCCTCTCCAATAGAGAGGGGAGATGCGCCCTCAATCCCCGCAAGGGGGAAATGTAAAACAAATTAAAAAACCGCCCTTCAGAAAGAAAGGCGGTTTCAAAATATAAAAAACTTATTCGGAGGATTCCCCCCTCTCTATTGGAGAGGGGTTGGGGGTGAGGCATTTACATTCCCATCTTCTTCCTCAAATTTTCATCAATCGCATCCAAGAACTCTTCAGTATATAAATAATGATCACCATGAGAAACTTTATTACCATGAATACAAACTGCTAAGTCTTTGGTCATTTTTCCGCTTTCTACAGTTTCAATACAAACAGCTTCTAAAGCATTACAGAAATCAATCAAAGGTTGGTTGTTATCTAATTTACCTCTGAAAGCCAAACCTCTGGTCCATGCGAAAATAGATGCGATAGGATTGGTGCTGGTGCGTTTGCCTGCTTGGTGATCGCGATAGTGACGTGTTACGGTTCCATGAGCAGCTTCTGATTCCATGGTTTTTCCATCTGGAGTAACCAACACTGAAGTCATCAAACCTAAAGAACCAAATCCTTGAGCTACGGTGTCACTTTGTACATCACCATCATAGTTTTTACAAGCCCATACAAAATTGCCATTCCATTTCAACGCACTGGCCACCATGTCATCGATTAAACGATGTTCGTAGGTAATTCCTGCAGCTTCAT
>CALPIT020000040.1 GCA_943323705.2 Streptomyces griseus | reverse complement strand
TGGGATGAATGGCTTCAAATGGATAAAATTGGACACACCTACAGTGCGTATATCATGAGCCGTTATAGTCTAGAACTATGGAAACAGACGGATCTTTCTAGAAAGAAAAAAATATGGATTGGTGGTCTAAGTGGCGCTGTTTATCAAACTGTAATTGAAACTTTGGATGGATTTAGTGAACAATGGGGCTGGAGCTGGACAGATATTGGAGCTAATATGTTAGGCAGTGGCAGTTTAATAGCCCAAGAATTGGCTTGGAATGAACAACGAATTCAATTCAAAACTTCGTTTCATAAAATGAGTTATGAAGATGCCGCATTAAACGAAAGAAGCAATAAAATTTTTGGGAAAACATTAGCGGAAAGGTCATTGAAAGATTATAACGGCCAAACTTATTGGATCAGCGGGACCATACATTCTTTTTTCCCAGAATCAAAAATCCCCGCATGGCTGCAAGTTTCCATTGGAACTGGCGTTGATGGCTTGTTTGGAGCCAGAGAGAATTTGGCTAGAGATGTTAACGGCTATATCACCTTCGACAGAACTAGCTTTCCTAGAAT
This sequence comes from Streptomyces griseus, assembly GCA_943323705.2. Taxonomy (GTDB): domain Bacteria; phylum Bacteroidota; class Bacteroidia; order Chitinophagales; family Chitinophagaceae; genus Ferruginibacter. Next base: position 13,463 of record CALPIT020000040.1, on the reverse strand, counting down.
CCGTCAATGGTATTTGGCTCCAGACATTGATCTTACCAAAATAAAAACGAAAAGAAAAGGGATTAAAACCGCATTATTTATTCTAAATGCTTTGAAATTTCCGGCTCCAACCTTGGAGCTCTCTAATTCAAAACTAAAATTACATTGGTTGTATTTTTAGTGAGATGAATTGACGATATAAGCTTTGGTTACAATACCCGATTCCACCTCTACAATAATGTTTTCTTTTTGTGAAGTTGCTACAGACAAACCAACATAATTTACCGCTACCGGAAATTTCTTATGTGTTCTTTCCACTAAAATAACCGTTTCAATTTGCGCAGGATGAAATTCCAACAAAGGTTTCATGGCATAAAGCATGGTACTGCCACTATTGGCAACATCATCAATTAATAAAACAGACTTATTGTTGAAATCTACAGATTTGCTGAGTACAATTTCACCCGGATTTCTTTTGTCCATTGACAGTTCAATAATTTCAATCTCTCCGGAGAAGTTTGGCTTTAGAAATTCCGCGATTTTTGCTGCGATAAAAATGCCATTTTCTTTGATGCCAATTAAAATCAATGACGCCGTATCGTGATTGCGCTCTGCAATTTCCATTGCCATTCGACGCATTTTCTTTTCGGCAGTATCTTTATCCAGAATCATAATTGCTATTTTTTTCAGTAACGAAATTCCGAAAATATTTCATAGTAAACACAAATACTTTACCTTAGCCGATAATAAATTTTGTATCATGCCATATATACAACAGATTGAATTTTTGGTACTGTTAGTGATAGCCATTGCGCTTTTTTCAAAAAATATAGGACAAATCAAAAAAAATATTTTTTTGGGCAAAGACGAAGACCTTTCCGACAATCCCTCTGCTAGATGGAAAAATGTGGTATTACTGGCGTTGGGACAGAAAAAAATGTTTCGAAACCCATTTGTTGCAGTCATGCACCTGATCATTTATGCCGGCTTCATCATCATCAATATTGAAGTGTTGGAAATTGTACTCGACGGATTATTAGGTACACACCGCATTTTTGAAAAACCTTTGGGCTCTTTCTATACATTTCTCATCAATTCTTTTGAAATACTAGCTTTTCTTGTAATCGTCGTTTGCGTTATTTTTTTAATGAGAAGAAATGTAATTAAACTGAAAAGATTCATCAGCAAGGATTTGAACGGATGGCCAAGATCGGATGCTAATTTCATTTTAATTGCAGAGATTATTTTGATGAGCTTGTTTATTATAATGAATGCAGCTGATACAGCGATGAGCAGTACCTCAAATGAGCATTTTATTATTTCAGGGCTTATTGCTCCTGTATGCCAAAACTTGTTTTCTCATGAACAACTTGAACTAATTGAAAGAACTTGTTGGTGGATTCATATTTTCGGAATTTTTGCTTTTTTAAATTACTTACCTTACAGCAAACACCTTCATATTTTATTGGCTTTCCCAAATGCATACTATGCTCGTTTAAAGCCTATGGGCGAAATGCACAACATGGAGAATGTACAAAATGAAGTGAAGTATATGATGCAACCAGAACTCGCTCCTACCGGCGACGCACAGCCGATGAAATTTGGCGCGAAAGATGTAATGGATTTGAGCTGGAAGAATTTGCTAGATGCTTATAGTTGCACCGAATGTGGAAGATGCTCAACTGCTTGTCCGGCCAACCAAACCGGAAAAACATTGAGCCCAAGAAAAATCATGATGGACACCCGAGACCGTTTGGAAGAAGTGGGCATGAACATCAAAAAGAATGGTTCATTTGTGGATGACGGCAAGCAATTAATCAATGATTATATCACAGTAGAAGAACTTCGTGCATGCACTACCTGTAACGCCTGTGTGCAGGAATGTCCGATTAGCATCAGTCCTTTGGATATCATCATGGAACTCCGCCGCAGCTTAATTATGGAAGACAGCAACGCCCCACAGGAATGGAATGGCATGTTCAGCAATATTGAAAATAATTTTGCACCTTGGAAGTTGAGTCCGGATGATAGGGATGCTTGGACGAACGGTTAACAGTTTGACGGTTTAATTCGCTTCGCTGGTTTAAGGGTTTAATGGTTTTTAATGATTGAGAAAATCGAACAACAATCAAGTTAATCCTCTGAAGATCGACTAAAAAAACTTTGTGAAACTTTGTGCCTTCGAGCCTTTGTGGCAAAAACAAACAACGCCAAACAAGCGCAGCGACCAAACGCCAAATTACAAACTGGCTTCCTTCTTCTTCCTCATCATTTTCCACAACTGTATCAATGCCGTTATCGCAAAAATCGAACCCAGCACCCAATTCAGATAATGTTCGCTATTGGCTATTTTGCTCACCATATATTTGCCGCCGAAGATAAAAACTGCATTTCCCATAAGCGTGCCAATGCCAATACCGATGATATAAAAATTGTATTGTGAATTTACAGGTTCAAGGATTTTTTTAGTGAACAATACCGTGCTCCAACCAAACCAAAAAGGAATTTGAACAGGATTGATGGCGCTCATAAATGCACCTAGAAAAAATCGATGCATTTTGTTGTTGAGCATGATATTCTTGGTATCACCACCTTCTTTCATAGCAGCTACAAAACTACCAATGGCCAATGACAAAATAATAGCCAATGTTATCCATTCCATCACCCGCATCAAAACCGCTTGCTTTCTTACCCAATCAATACCTACCAAAGAAATACGGACATAAATCATTTCAACGCACAAAGAACCCAACGAAAAATAAAGTGCATGCGCTATATTTTCCTGAATCCCAATTTGCATAGCGGCTATATTCAGTGTTCCGAGTGGCAATGAACCCAGAAAACTGATTAACAAACCCCAAGAAATTATTTTGATGAATTTGAGCATGAAGAAGTTTGTTTTTTGGTAGCCCCCTCAATCCCCCAAAGGGGGAAGTTGAAGCTATTTTATGATTTGAACCTTTTGAACTCATTGAACCTTTTGAACAGAAGCTATCTACAACGCAACGTCCCTTTCAGGAGAAATTGCTGAAAAGATAATGACGAGGTCAAAAGACCTTCGTCAGCATATCTAGTATCCAACATCTAGTATCTAGGATCCAACATCAAGCATATCCAGCTTATCCAGCCTATCCAACTCTACCCCAACCTCCCATCCACCTCCCTCATGACTTTAAACAATTCCTTTGTTTTTTTCAAAAATTTGTACCCTTTCATAAAAGGCCATGGCTCAATTCCTTGCTTTCTATTATAACGGCTTATTTGATACAAATCCTTCCAATGCGCCAGGATTTCAGCATATGCACCCAACAGCGTATAACCAGTATCGTAAAAATGATTGGGTTCTGCACCACAGCCATTGTATTCGAGAATGGAAAAATTCTTGCCATTTTTTAAGTCCTCAACATTAGTGCACATGATGTCGTATCTACCATAGTAAAAATCGTTGATTTCAAGACTTAGCCAATCAAAAACCGAAACTAATTTATCGTCGATATGTTCTTTCAAATCTACGAAATGTGCACCACGATTGTGATTGGCCGCATAACTCAAAATGTATTTTTCTCCTGCAGGAATGATTACTTCTAATGAATCGCGGTGTTTAGTCAAATGCTCTTCTCTTCGTTTAGCCGCTTTGGGATGTGCAAGAATTAACTCAATTAACTTCGATTTTCCATCGCCAAGAACATGTAAAGGAATCTTATGCAAAAAGCCAGTCACTTTTCCTTTTTGTGCTTTGGGATGACGGATATAAAAAACGCTGACTTCCATAGGATATGTAATCATGGCCTGCATGATGTATTCTATTGGCGCATGTTGATGATAGTTGCGCAACTGCTCTTCACTGTCAATTTTTCTGAATAAAATCCCTTGTCCCCCGATTTCAGGTTTTACTACAAATGGATAAGTCAAATTATTACGGTGAATTTGATTGAGCACTTCCTCAAATTGAACTTCAGGAAGAATATTTACCGTGGTTGGAAATAAATGGGACGGTAGCAAATCATACATTTCTCTTTTGGGTTCGCCTTCCATGCCACCGAAAGTAAGTTTGGGATTGCTGGGTGTAAAATACCAAACTGCACGTGATCTGAGCATATAAAACAACCACATAGGTGCAATGGGTGCGTAAAGCAAATTGAAAGGCCAGGCTTCCCAATGGGTTATTTTTTTCCAGATTTTTTTCAAGATGTACTTAATTTTTCAAAATTAAATGCAATAGTACAAACATCAATCAACAAAACTCATTTACTTTGTTGTGAAAAATGTAAAGATATGCATGTACCAACCATGGCCGAGTTTATGGCAAAAGGCGAAAAACCTGAAGTTTTGTTTTGGGTAGGCTGTGCCGGAAGCTTTGATCAGCGTGCTCAAAAGATAACTAAAGCCTTCGTAACCATACTTGAAAAAATAGATATTAAATACGCGATTCTCGGGAAAGAAGAAATGTGCACTGGTGATCCTGCCCGAAGAGCCGGCAATGAATTTATGTTTCAGATGATGGCTTATCAGAATATTCAAATCCTGAATGGCTATGAAATCAAAAAAATAGTTACCGCTTGTCCTCATTGTTTTAATATTTTCAAAAATGAATATCCTGTTTTGGGTGGCAATTATGAAGTAATTCATCACGCCACTTTCATACAGCAATTGATTGATGAGGGCAAGATTGTCATGAACGAAAACGGCAGTTTCAAAGGAAAGAAAATCACTTACCATGACAGTTGCTATTTAGGTCGTGCTAATGACATTTACGAAGCGCCAAGAAAAGTACTCGAAGCCATGGATGTGGCTTTGGTGGAAATGAAACGCTGCAAAAGCAATGGATTGTGTTGCGGTGCTGGCGGCGCTCAAATGTTTAAAGAAGAAGAAAAAGGCGATGTTCGCATCAATATAGAAAGAAGTAATGAGGCTTTAGCTACTGGAGCAAGTGTAATTGCAGCGGCTTGCCCTTTTTGTAATACCATGCTCACCGACGGTGTGAAAAACAAAGAAAAAGAAGATGAGGTGCAGGTGTTGGATATTGCGGAATTGGTGGCGGCGTCTATTTAGAAGCCCCCTCAATCCCCCGAAGGGGGAAGTTGTTTGGCGTTTGGTGTTTGGTGTTATATGTTTTGTAATTTTACGTAACCAAACCGTTTGAACCTTTTGAACTTATAAAACCATTGACCTTGACCCTACAATATCACCACCTCCTTCCCTCCGATTTTCACCCCGATTCCCGAGTGTGGATTTATCAAAGCGAGAGGTCATTTACGGAAACCGAACAAATTGAAATCGACGAATTACTCCTACAATTTACCAATAGCTGGACCAGTCATGGTGCTAAAGTAAAAGGCTTTGGAAAATTATTTTTCAATCAGTTTATTGTATTGTTAGCCGATGAAACAGCTTCTGGTGTGAGCGGGTGTAGTACGGATAGTTCTGTCAGAATCATCAAAGAAATCGAAAATAGATACAACACCAATTTATTCAATCGACAACATCTCGCCTTTTTTATCGGGGAAAATATCATTCAAATACCGCTTTCGAAACTCAACGAAGCCATTTCCGACAAACTAATTAATCTCGAAACTTACTATTTCAACAACGTTGTTTTATCTAAAAAAGAATTAGAGGATAAGTGGATTATTAAATTGAGGGACAGTTGGTTGGGGAAGAAAGTTGTGAAGGTTTAATGGTTTAACGGTTTAATGGTTGATACCAAAAAATCGAAAGGCCCTTCTTTATCAGAAACACAACCATTAAACCAGCGCAGCGAATTAAACCTTAAACCAGCGTAGCGTTTTAAACATTTATCATTCAGACTCAACTCTGTCAGAGACCTTCGTCGGCATAACCAGCGCAGCGATTTAAACCATTTAAACCAGCGTAGCGAATTAAACCCTTAAACCTAAAAACCCGTTCTCTGCCATCCTGTCATTTTCAACTCAAATCTCCTATCTTTGCGCAACAATTTTTTTGTTCCCATGCAAGAGTTAATGTTAGATAAAACACACGATGAAACAAGACAAGGTGAGGCATTTTCTCCCAATGAAAAACAGAGCAAGACCTACCATAAACATTTCTACATAGAATCTTATGGTTGTGCCATGAATTTTGCCGATAGCGAAGTCATTGCCTCAATTTTACAGAAAGAAAACATCGGCTGCACCAATCAAGCAGAAAAAGCTGATCTCATCCTCATCAACACCTGTTCTATCAGAGAAAAAGCCGAAGAGAAAATCAGAAAAAGATTAACCGAGCTCAGGCAATACAAAAAATCAAATCCGGCATTAATTATAGGCATTTTGGGTTGCATGGCAGAACGCCTTAAAGGAAATTTACTGGAAGAGGAAAAACTGGTAGATCTTGTTGTAGGACCTGATGCCTATAGAACATTGCCATCACTTATAGAAGAAGCCGAAACCGGACAAAAAGCCATCAATGTACTGTTAAGCAGAGATGAAACTTATGCCGACATTTCCCCTATCCGCCTCAATAGCAATGGTATCAACGCTTTTGTGAGTATCATGCGCGGTTGTAATAACATGTGTTCTTTTTGTGTCGTTCCCTTTACCAGAGGCAGAGAAAGAAGTCGCAGTGCAATCAGTATTATCGCAGAATGTGAAGCCCTTTTCAACGATGGATACAGAGAAGTGACGCTGCTCGGACAAAACGTAGACAGCTATTACTGGAGAGATGAAGAAACAAACAGCAATGTTAGTTTTGCTGAGCTGATGGAAAAAGTGGCGTTGATTTCACCATTATTAAGAGTAAGATTTTCGACATCACATCCAAAGGACATTACCGATGATGTGTTGTTTACCATGAAGAAATACGACAACATTTGCAATTACATTCACCTGCCAGTACAAAGTGGAAGCACCCGTATGTTGCAGATGATGAATAGAACGTACAGCAGAGAATGGTATATTTCTAAAGTGAACAGAATCAAGGAAATCCTTCCCGATTGTGGCGTTTCCACAGATATGATAACCGGCTTTTGTACCGAAACAGAAGAAGATCATCAAGAATCCATGAGCTTGATGGAATACTGCAAATACGATTTGGCTTATATGTATTTTTATTCTGAAAGGCCAGGAACATTGGCGGCCAGAAGATTTAAAGACGACGTGCCTTTAGCTGTAAAAAAACGTCGTTTACAGGAGATGGTTGACCTACATCGCATACACTCTCATGAAAGTATGAAACGTGATGTTGGTAAAATATGTAAGGTGCTCATTGAAGGCAATTCTAAAAAGAATGAAAATGAATTTCATGGAAGAAACGACCAGAACAAAGTGATTGTTTTTCCGAAATTGAATTATAAAAAAGGAGATTACGTAATGGTGAAAGTACACGACTGTACACCAGGAACCCTAATTGGAAACATCATCGAATAGTGAAATATGGACCAACAATCAATAAAAAACAGGTTTAACATCATAGGCAATTCGCCAGCATTGAATCATGCCCTGAATATAGCCACACAAGTTGCCAATACCGATTTGAGTGTTTTGATCAACGGAGAAAGTGGCGTGGGTAAAGAGGTATTTTCTCAAATCATTCATTCTCTTTCCGCTAGAAAACACAATCCTTTCATTGCTGTAAACTGTGGCGCTATACCTGAAGGAACAATCGATTCGGAATTATTCGGACATGAAAAAGGCTCTTTCACCGGAGCCGTAGACAGTCGTAAAGGCTATTTCGAAACCGTAAATGGAGGTACTATTTTCTTGGATGAAATTGGGGAAATGCCATTAGGAACACAGGCTCGTTTGCTTAGAGTTCTAGAAGCCGGTGAATACATTCGTGTGGGCAGCAGTAAAGTACAAAAAACTGATGTTCGTGTTATAGCCGCTACCAACAAGGAATTGCTTGAGTTTACTCAAAACGGCAGGTTTAGGGAAGATTTATATTATCGATTAAATACAGTTCCCATTCGAGTGCCGGCATTGCGTGACAGACAAGAAGACACCATCTTATTGTTCCGAAAATTCGCAACTGATTTTGGCGAAAAATACAAAACACCACCTGTTCAGTTAACCGATGAGGCCAAACAAGTGCTGATTAAATATTCATGGCCGGGTAATGTAAGAGAATTGAAAAATGTAGCTGAGCAGATTTCGGTATTGAGTAAAGAGAAAACCATTACTGGAGAACAATTGCAATCCTTTTTACCTGAACATCAATTCACCAGATTCCCGGCACTGAGCGGTGGCCCTGGCGTTGTTACCCAAGCAGAATTTGCCAACGAAAGAGAGATTTTATATAAGTTGTTTTTCGACATGAAAAAAGATGTGAATGAGCTAAAGAAAATGTTTTTCGAGCTCATTCAAAATCCCGGAATGTCAGCACATATGCCTGTTTACCAGCAAGATGCTGCTGTTATAAATCCCATAAAAGAAATTAATGCCAACGCTTCGGGTAATTATGGCGCATCAGGACCTGCAGTGATTTTAAGAAACGACCAGCATGCTCCAATTCAACAGCATGAAGACGTGGAAGAATCATTAAGCATTATTGATAAAGAGAAAGAGCTAATCATCAAGGCCCTTAAAAAGCACAGAAGCAAACGCAGAGATGCCGCACTAGATTTAGGTATCAGCGAAAGAACACTGTATAGGAAATTGAAGGAGTATGATATAGAGCATTTGTAACTTACGTTCAAAAGTTTAATGGTTTAATGGTTTAAAGTTGTAACCTTAAACCATTAAACCATTAAACCATTAAACCAACAAATATATTAATGCATCTTCCCAAAAAACAACAACTATTAAGAATCCTCCTCAGTTTCCTCCTGTTGAGTGTTTTCAATTTTGCGACTTGTAAATATTCATTTAATGACACTTCTCCTATTCCCATTGAAGTAAAAACATTCAGGGTTAATTATCTGGAGAATAAGGCATCTTATGTGAATCCGCAATTAAGTCCACAGCTCACTGAAAGATTAAAACTAAAAATTATAGGCACTACGCGATTGCGTCAAACCAATGACGACAATGCAGATTACGATATTAGCGGTTATGTTTCTCAATACAATACCAGCACGATCAGTATCACTGGCACCAGCTCGAGTGGAAACCGATTAACAGTTGGATTTCATTTGGTTTTCAAAAACAATCTGGATGAAAAAAAGAATTTTGAAACAGATGTCATGAGAACTTTTGATTTTGATGCCAATGTCAGTTTATCTCAGGCGGAAGCTGGATTAACTGCAGATATCGTCAAAAATCTCACCGATGATATTTTCAATAAAATATTTTCTAATTGGTAATTTGACGTTTGAGTATAATAATATACATTTGAGTAATGCAACATCAGAATTTATTTAAACAATTGTTTGGGAAAAGCGCTTGGGATTCCGACAATGCCGTTATGCTGCAAGATGTTGTAAAAGAATTCCCTTATTTCAGTCTGGCTCATTTTTACTTGCTTAAAGAAACCGGAATCGGTCATGGCGATTATAAATCAATAGCCGCAAAACTAGCTTTACATTTCAATAACCCTTATTTGCTTCATCTTCAGATGCATCAAACAGAAAAAAGCAAAACTCAAAACATAGAGGTTAAGCCTGAAATCGAGCAAAATATCCCCGTTGCAGAGCCTGTACTTGAAAAGCTACTGACACGTCAAGTGGCCTTATCCAACCAAGCTCCAGCCAATGAGGACATGCTATTTGAACCCCTTTTCGCTACAGATTACTTCGCTTCACAAGGCATTAAACTGAGTGAAGAAGTTCAATCCTCAGATAAATTGGGAAAGCAATTGAAAAGCTTTACCGAGTGGTTAAAAACGATAAAAAAGACCCATAATTATACCCCACCGGAGCCAAAACAAGTGGATCAAAACGTGGCTCAACTTGCCGAAAAAAGCAATATAGAAACCGAAGTGATCACCGAAGCAATGGCTGAAGTGTACCTTCAACAAGGAAAGATTTCTAAAGCAAATGAGGTTTACGAAAAATTAAGTTTGCAGAATCCTGCTAAAAGTACTTACTTTGCAGGCAAAATTGAAAATTTAAAAGCGAAATAAGATGTTAGCATTATTTGGAGTATTGATTATTATTGCCTCTATTATTTTAGGGCTTATTGTGTTAATTCAAAATCCTAAGGGTGGTGGTTTATCTGGAACCTTTGGAGGCGTAGGCAATCAATTGATGGGTGTAAAGCAAACTACAGACGTCCTTGAAAAAGGAACCTGGATTTTTGCTGCTGTAGTGGGCATCCTTTGTTTGGTATCACCTGCTTTCATTCCTAAAGAAGGGGGATCTAGCAAAGGAAGTGATTTGTTGAACAACGTATCAACTACTCCACAACAAAAAACAGCACCTGCTCCTGCACCTGCTCCTGCGCCGGAAAATACAGCAACTATGCCAGCTGCCGGAGATACAGGAAAGTAAAAGCTTTGTAAAAATATCATGCCCCGCACTAAAACGCGGGGTTTTTTATTTTACTTTGTCTTAGTTTAAATGAAAAAGTAAAAAATCAAAAAGCCTGCTCCGAAAGCTCGGGGTAAAAATTGCAGATTGTCTTTTTTTTAATTTTCAATTTTGATTTTTGAATTAAGTAAAAAAATGAAAAAAATTATACGAATTGTTGTTATCATCATTGCCTTAGTTCTTGCTTATTCAGGCTGGAATGTATTTGGGCCGGTTGTTTCAGCTCCGAATGCAAAATATTTCTATATCAAATCCGGCTCTGGTTACGATGACGTAAAAAATCAATTATCTGAACAGCATGTACTGAATCGCTTCTTCTTTTTTGACATCATCAGCAAACGTGTAGGTTACGATCACAATATTAAAGCTGGAAGATACAGCATCAAAAACGGCAGCAATATCATCAGTTTGATTAGAATGTTGAAATCTGGCAACCAGGCGGAGGTAAGACTGGTTATCAATAAAATCAGAACCAAAGAAGAGTTTGCCGGAAAAATTGGGAACAACTTCGAAGCGGATTCTGCTGAAGCGATTCGATTTTTATTGAGTAATGATTCCTTGGCACCCTACCATCTGGATACCAATACCGTGATGACAATCATTATTCCTAACTCCTATCTATTCTGGTGGAATGGTTCATTTAAGAAGATATTTGAAAGATTGAAAAAGCAGCATGATTATTTCTGGGAAGGCGAAAGAACAGCCAAAGCCAAATCAAAAGGATATACTCCTGAACAGATTTATACAATTGCTAGTATTGTTGAGGAAGAAACAAACATGGAAAACGATAAAGGGAAAATTGCCAGTGTGTATTTCAATCGTGTTTCCAAAAACATGAAACTTGAAGCCGACCCAACCGTTAAATATGCCATGCGTGATTTTGGATTGAAAAGAATTTTACATGGTCATTTAGATTATGCATCTGAATACAATACTTATTATAAAACAGGGTTACCTCCAGGTCCCATTTGCACTCCTTCGATAAATACGATAGATGCCGTTTTGGATGCGCCTAAAACAGATTATATTTTCTTTGTTGCCAAACCTGATTTTGGTGGTTATTCCAATTTCGCATCTACTTACAGTGAACATTTACAATTTGCCAAGGCTTATCAAACAGCTTTAGACAATTTAATGAATAAGAAATCTCAAAACAAACCTTGACAAAATTTGAACGCATATTAATCACCAAAACGCCTCTTGCTTTTTTTGTAAACAGGAGTAAAACACTTATCCTACCGGGATTTGAAGGCGTTCCTTTATATGATGTACTTGGTTTTTTTTATCGTCAATTGAAAACACATGGACTTAATGAAAGAGCTTCAGCCATTTCCTACAATTTCATCATGGCCATTCCTCCTTCATTGTTGTTTTTGTTTACATTGATTCCCAATTTGCCATTTATTTCCAAGCATACGATACAGACAGAATTGCATAGCATCATTTATGATATCATTCCATCCAGAGTGTATAATCGTGAGTTGATCAAATTTGTAGATTCATTTATTTACGATAGTAAGATTGCGCTTTTATCATTCGGTTTGTTGTTTTCATTGTATTTCGCTTCAAACGCGATGATGGGCTTAATCAGGTCATTCAACAAAAAAAACCACGTAGGATTTGAAAAACGAATGGGTATAGTTGAAAGATGGACCGCCATCAAATTGACCATTATAATCTTTGGGTTGTTCTTTGGATATTTTGTTTTGCTCATTTCTCAAGGCGCCATTTTAAACTGGATTGTAGCCAGCCATTTTTGGCGAGAAGTGATTTCGAGCACTCGATGGATTTTTATATTGCTATTGATATTTCTGACTATCGGCTTTATTTTCAAATATGCACCATCAGTAGAAAAAAGATGGCGACTCATCACACCTGGCACCATAACAACCACATTTTTAAGTGTGTTATCATCTGTGGGATTTTCGATTTTTGTAACCAACTTTGGTAAGTACAATGTGCTTTACGGTTCAATTGGAACCATCATGATGGTAATGGCATTAATCTACATTAACTCAGTGGCCATTCTAATCGGCTTCGAATTAAATGTCAGTATCAGCTCGATGAAAATCATTGCGGAGAAGAGAGGGAAAGAGGTTGAGGGGTGATGTTTGGTTCAGGTGGCTTCTATATGGCTTAACGGTTTAATTCGCTTCGCTGGTTTAATGGTTTAAGGTTAATGCCGACGAAGGTCTCTGACCGAGTCGATTGAGTTGGTTTAATGGTTTAAATCGCTACGCTGGTTTAAGGATTTAAGCCATTTTTTGAAACCTTTGTGCAACCTATTGAACCTTTGGAACCTTTTGAACTTCTGAAACATTTTTGAATAAAACCTCTAAAAACGAGACGCCCCTTGTTGGAGAAATTGCTGTGAAGCACAAAACCGTTAAACCATTAAACATTAAACTAGCGCAGCAATTTAAACCTTTTACATCCAGCCTATCTAGCATCTATTATCCAGCATCAAGTAATCTAACCAACATTTCCTCTATTTCCGAGCCACTCATTTCCGATTCTACAAACAATCTTTTCCCATTCTTCTTATCAAGAAAAAGCGTTGCAGGTATAGTTCCATTCCACGAAGGATCGATTTTAGGGCAGAAATAATTGGCATCCGTTTCATTAAGCCAAACCAAATTTGTTTTGAAATGATGTTTTTGTACAAATCGATTTAGCTTTTTTGGGAACATGCTTTTATCATCCAAACTTACCAAAATCAGTTTTACGTTCTTTTTATTATTACAAACACGAATCAAATTCGGGATTTCTGTTACACAAGGTTTACAATAAGTAGCCCAGAAATTGATGACAAGCATTTCGGAATCATTTGAAGAAATCACTTTTTCAAGCTCAGTTAATGTGCATGAAACGACGGTTTGAGATTTTGCAAAAAAACAAAAAAATGAAAATGCTAATAACATTAAATAACGCTTCATATTTCTAAAATTAAAGGATTTCTGCTTATGCAATCGTTATCAGAGAAAAATGACTGCATTTACCTTTGGTCAATCCCCTATTTCAAGTTATTTTCGCGTACAATTATAAAACTAAAAAATCATGG